>CALKMO010000167.1 GCA_937991785.1 uncultured bacterium
AGATACTGACCTTCGACAACACGCTCGTGATACTGCCCAACAAGGACATCTCCGGCGCCAAGATCGTAAACCTCAGCTACCCGGACCCGCGTTACGCGCTGCGCAGGACCTTCAACGTCGCCTACGGGTCCGACGTGGCTAAGGTCAAGGCCGTCCTGGTGGATATAGCATCGTCCCATCCGAAGGTCCTCAAGAATCCCGCGCCGGCGGCGTACTTCACGGATTTCGGCGAGAGCGCCCTGGAGATCATGCTCGTCTGCTACACCGCCGACTACCGCGACGCGTTCAAGACGAGGGACGAGATAAACATGGAGGTGGCGCGCCGCTTCGCCGCGGAGGGGATCGAGATACCGTTCCCGCAGCGGGACATACACATCAGGACCGCCCAACCGGGACAAAAGGCGGAGATGCGGACCTCGTAGCGGGGAGCCGAGGTCCGGCTTGGGGGGGATGCCTGCCCGCTCCGCCGGGATCGAGCGGAAGCCGATCGGCCGGCGGCAGCGCCGGGGTTCCATCCCGTGCAAAAGGCGTTCGGGATGTCGCCAGTGGGCGGAGCGGCGCTCGCCGGGTCCGGCGCAGGTCTGCGCCCGCGCCGTCGTCAGGCCCGGTCATTGCCGCGGTCTTCGCGGGTCTTCCGAACTTCGTCCCCTATAGCGATAAGTTCCTTCATCGCGCGGCGCATATCGGCCCCGGATGCCTGCGCGCCGGCGCCGAAGGCGTCGTGCAGCCTGCGGCAGACCGAATACAGCCTGGCGGGCCAGGTTCGGGTCTTTCGGGTCGAGCAGAACACCGTCCTCGCCGCCAGGATACCGGAAAACGGATGAGGCGACCTCCTCGCCGGAGTCCGCGTCGGCCCCCACAAGGCCCTGACGCTGTTGGTGCCGTAATCCCCCCCGATGGAGAACCTCCTGCCCCTTCGCCCAGACATAGCCGCGCCCTTTTCTTCTCGGCTTCCGCTTCAGGCTTTGTTGCGTAATTCGCGCCATAACTCTATTTGAAGCAATGAGTTGAGCGAAAAAGCACTCGCCGCGAGTCTGCGTTATAACTTTTTGTTTGGCAAGGTCTTATGTCTTTTATGCAACAAAGCCCTTCCGCTTCAGACAGCCCACAGATGGAAGCGGCGGCCTTAGCCTGTCGGTCCCGGCGACAAGCCAAGGGAGAAGCGCCTCGCTGCGGCCCGAACGCCCGCCGCAGCCCTTGCTTTTCCCTCCTCGCCAGTCCGCTCCCCTCCCGCGGACATGCGAACTAACCCGCCGCGATCGTCACCCGAAGTGCATATCGGAAGCGCAGCACCCAGGTAAATGGGCGTATGATACGCTGCCGTATCCGCTCGTCTAGATTCCATCTCGAGCCATGAACCGCGAGAACCTCACGCCCCGCGTGCGGACCGGACAAATGGCCGTCATAGCGTGACGCCGCTATCGAACGAAGCCGTCGGGAACGATGCGGTCCGTAGGCCGGAACTTGCGCGAAGCTTGGCGATATTTACCGAATGGGAGCCGGCGCACTAATGCCGGATCGCCGCAGCCTTCTTCCAGGCGGGCGGCGCGATGGCGGACTTTAAAATCTCCCCACCGCATGCCGAATCGGGGCGCGGAGCCGGTCCGGCCGCGGAATCGGCGCTTCAGCGCCACGGTCGGGAGATGCTCACTCAGCAACTGAACATGTCCGCAAGAAAGACAAAAATCCGGAGCGGCCCTTCAACCTGGAGACCTTCTCCACGAATTCCTTAATCGGGAAGTTTCTCCCTGGGCAGAGAGTGTCTCCGCCGCTTTTCACGTCCCGGTGCCCGAGTATCCGCTCCGAATCTATGCCGTACCTATCGCAAAGCTCGGCGCATAGGGCCGTGGCGGCGGCAAGTTGGGCCTGCGTAGGATAATCCTCCTCGAAATTCCCCACCAAGCATATGCCGATGCCGCGCGCGTTGTATTCGGGGCTGCCGGCGTGCGCCCCGACCTCCTGCCGCAGCCACCTTTCGCCTACCTCGACGGCGCCGTCGGGCGAACCCTTGCCGTTGCCTATGACGAAGTGGTATCCGAGCGAGTTCCAGCCGCGGACCTTGCGATGGTGTTCGCCGAATATTTCAGCGTTCCCCGACTTGGTGGCGGAGTGGTGTACGATTATGTATTTCCATCCAGGCGACCTCGCCGGCTGCCGGCCGCCCGAATCGTGGGATCCGAACGTGCCGGCGGGAGCGTCGGAAGGCGCGAATAGTTTCCCTGATAGCGCGGAGCCGATGATAGCGAGACCTAGCCCGATCGCCAAGGCGGCGACCGCACGGGCCGCCTTGCCGCCGATCAGCCTGCGCCGGATCCGTTCCGCGACCCTGAGCATCCCGGCGATCAAACCATGCCGGCCCTTGCCCACGGCCGCATCCTCCTACCGTCAGCCTTCAGGCGCCGCTACTCGACTATCTCGACGACGGTCCCCGTCGGAACCAGGTCGTACAATTCCTCCACGTCGCCGTTGAGCATCCTGATGCAGCCTCTCGACTTGCGCCCCGGAACGCTTTCCGGCTCGGTCGTCCCGTGGACGCCCAGGCCTCGGCCGGGTCCGTTGGGGTCGAATCCCATCCACCTCGTGCCTAAGATGTTCCTGGGATCCCCATAAGGAATCCGGCGCCCCTCGAAATACCAGTCCGGGTTGACGGTCTTCTTAGTTATCGTGAACTCTCCGACGGGCGTGGCCTCGCCCGGCCCTATACCGACCGGGTACCTTTTCACGTAAGTGCCTTCCCACATAGCGAGCATTGAAAGAGACGACTTGCTCACTATCAGGCGCCATTTACCGGGCAGCAGCTTCACGCGCTGTCCGACCTGGAGGACGGGCTTGCCGGACAGCCCGTTCAGGCGCGCTACTTGTCCGACCGGTACGCCGTACTTGGCGGCTATGGACGACGGCGATTCGCCCGACTTTACCGTGTGGATGACCGATCTCGGACCGGCAGTCTCCACGTTGGAATTGAAGAGGAGAGCCTTGTTCAAGACCTCCATCCGCGCGATTATGCGGTCTTCCTCGCCGCGATCGAGCTCGCCATAGAGCATCGCCTCGGAGTAGGCCCTGCGGCATTCCTCGAGATCACCCTTGCATTCGTTCACGGAGGATCTGTGCCTGGAACCGTCCCAAAGGGTATCCGCCAGCGCCAAGGCGACCCTGGCGCCTGCTCGACCCTTGGGAGATTCGGCCCACAATCCGCGAAGGGCGCCGGCATCCGTTCTGCCGTCCATACGCAGAATCTCGAACTTGGCCTCGAATGCCTCTGGGCCGCTACCGGCAGCCGCTTCGTCCAGAATTTTACGGGCCTCCACGCTCCTGCCCAGGGCTGCAAGCGCCTTGGCCCTGACGAGCGCCACGCGCCCTTTGTCCTCCGCAGATGTCGGGAAAGAATCGGCCCACTTGAGCGCCTCGGATGCCTTCCCGGCGCTTATCAGCTGTTCGCCGGGAAGAACCTTCCTGGCCGCCAGAGGCAGGCGGATCTCCGAGGCGCTATCGCCGGCAGCCGGCGCGGCCGCGGCCTTCGCGGCGTCGGGAACCGCTCCGCCGCCCTTGCCCCGTCCGACAGCCTCGGCGATACTCGCGGCCCCAGGCTCGCCCGCTGCGCCTGCTCCAGCGGCGCCGTTCGATCCCTTCGCCCCCTCTTCTCCAGAGGACGGCCGGTCTCCAAAAAGGCTCCTGATCCCAAGGAACAGAAGCACGGTAAGCGCCGCCGCTGCCATGCTCCCCGCGAGCACTACCTTCGGTCCAAGGCGTCCGAAAGGAGATTCTCTCCTGCCACCGTAAAGCATCTCACCTTGCTCCTACCCGGTTGCGAGTACATTGGTATTTACCGCCGGACGAGGTTCCCGATCCCGAACCGGCGGCGCGCCTAGGCCGCGGCGCCGTCCGCAACGCAACGCGCCGTCCGTCGCGCCTTGTCGCCGAATCGTCCCAACCTGTCGCACGCCGAAGCATCGCTCGCCGGCGATAGTTGCGGCGAAAGACCGCCCCCGCATTTCAGGTTATCGTCAAAGGCAACCCGGGACATGAATCTAAATCCAACGCCGACTGGGGAACATGCATCCGCCCGAAGAAGCTTCGTTGCATAAAAGCTGCAACTTATGGGCGTTGAACTAATTTGGCAGTACCTCCATATTTTGAGAATAATCAAGGGATTGAATCCTATCAGAAAACCGCATGTTTGATCGAAGAGCACAACGCTGTATCCATAACTCATTGTCATATAGGACGTTACAAGCATAGGCAACTAGTTCGAGGCAATATCTCATCGTCCGATGGATTTTCACTGCTTCCATCGCACGATACAATTAGGACTTCGCAATCGCCTTGCGCGCTGGGCTGGAGCCTTGCGCCAAGGCTATATCGAAGGTAGATTTCGTATGGAGCGAAGCGACGCCCGGCACATGGAAGCAGCGCGCCTCTCAGCAAAAAAGGTGTGCGGCGATACAGAAAGGCCGGCGATGTACGCATCGCCTGCATTCGAAGCGGCCGGAGGGCTGGCCGAGCGGTCGAAGGCGCCGGTCTTGAAAACCGGTAGGCAGCTCGTCTGCCTCGGGGGTTCGAATCCCTCGCCCTCCGCCATGTACCTTGTTATATGTTTTGTACCTTTGCGGAAAGGCGATGCAACCAGCGGAATCTTCGGAGCTTGCGTCCGTCGCCGGTTTTTCTTCGTCCCCTCGATTCCGCGAAATTCCTGCGCGGGTTACGTCGGATTTTACGTCAGAAGAACCCTCGGAATATTTTTGCGGGAAGTCCAATGTCCTTGCGGTTTTGAAGGTTTTGTCCGTCACGCCCACATAATGCTTCATTGCGATTTTTCGGCTGAGAAATCACTGCCGGGCTTAGGCGTCTGGTTTTAGCTGTTCATCCTGACATATTGTGGCAATACTCGCCATCGGCACTTCCCATAGTGCCCAAAAACTCCCGATAATTCGGCGGCGATACGGCGGCTGAAATTTTGCTGCAACATTCGGATTAATACCGTGACGAAAAATGGACGATCTGATTTCGAACGGAGCGAGGGAGGGGAGGCTCAAGTACGCGTCTCCGAGTGCCCTGTGTGCCGCGCTGCGCGATGAGATACGGCCCGACCGTTCAGCCGTTCAGCGATTCGTTTAAGGCGGACGCATGCAGCGGCAGGATGAAAGCGCGGCGCATGCAAGCCTTCCGGATGGGAGCGGCCGGCGGCGGGAGGATCGTCAAATGAATTCCGGGAATAAGCGGGACGTAGGCGGTTTTGACGGTACTGTAGAAGAAATGAAACGTCGAATGGTTGCCGATGGGATACCAAAACGCCCGCCATCTTTCGGCGCCCCGTCATTGGATGGAGACGGCGAAGTTCTGCTTCTCCGCTTTGATTCTCCGCGCGAAGGGGGCATAAAGCCCGGCGTGCCGGTTTCCAGGTATTTTTCGGCAGTCCTGCACGTCCGGCAAAACATAAACAGGACGCCGGATGTACTGCGTAGGGACGGGGCGGCCGAATGAGCCCCGGTTCGCCCCTAGCATGATGTGTATTCTCCGGCCGGGGACGATACCGGAGGCTGAGCGAAGTCATAGGTGGAATGGAGCACCGGTGTATCGCGGCGAACGCCGCTTGGGCGCGGGAACAGCCGTCGGCGCTTCGAGAGCGGAGTTTCAGCGTGGAAACAACCTGTGAATCGGTAGGCGCTGCGCACATGCCGGTCATGCTGGCCGAAGCTCTGGCGCTACTCGACCCGCTGCCTGGGCAGATCGCAGTGGATTGTACGGCAGGAGCGGGCGGCCATGCCGAGCCTATCCTGGAACGGATAACCCCCGACGGCATCCTCGTCGCTATTGACAAGGATGAGGCCGCATTGAACATCTGCCGGGCGCGGCTGGCGCGCCGCGGCGGTGCGAAGGCCAGGTTCGTCCTCGGCGATTTCAAGGACTTGGAAGAACACCTTAAAGCGGAGGGGTTGATCGAGGCCGACCGTATATTGGCCGATCTGGGAGTTTCGTCCATGCACCTGGACGATCCGGCCCGCGGATTCGCCTTCATGCGGGACGGGCCGCTGGACATGCGCATGTCTTCGCGCGGTCCGTCCGCTGCTGACCTCGTGGCGGAGATGGATGAGAAATCGCTGGAGGACATCATCCGGCGGTACGGCGAGGAACGGGCTGCGCGCCGAATTGCCAGAGCCATAGTAAGGGAACGGGAGAAGGCACCGATAGATACGACCGGCAAGCTCCGCGATACGGTGCTTAAAGCCCTCGGACTCCGGCCGGGAAGCGGATACGCCGGCCGCAGGCACCCGGCGACGAAAACGTTCCAGGCCTTGAGGATAGCCGTCAACGACGAGCTCGGCGCACTGGAGCGCCTTCTGGAGGTCGGGCCGAGGCTCCTGCGGCCCGGAGGGCGCATGGCCGTGCTCTCCTATCATTCCTTGGAAGACAGGCGGGTCAAGATGGCATTCAAAGCGCTGGCCGCCGCCGGCGGGTACGAATGGGTTGGACCTCTGAACCCTTCGGAGCGGGAGATAAGAGAGAACCCGAGGTCGCGCAGCGCGCGCCTCAGGGCCATAGTGCGGACCATGTAGATGCGACCGGATACCGCCGCTGGCGGATCCATATATGCGGCCGACGGGAGGAACGATGTTCAAGCCCAAGTATATCTTCATGCTGGGGATCGCGGCCTCTCTGGGGCTCATGACGGTATGGCAGCGCCATGAGGCGCTGAAGATAGGCTACGAAATAGCGCGGCTCGAGGCCGAGAAGATAGATCTCCAAGAAAAGCTGACGCTTACCGAAGCGCGCCTTGCGGCGATGGAATCGCCGCCTATGGCCATGGCGAGGGTAGCCGCATTGCGTATACGCCTGGGGCCGCCCGATCCTACCTGCGCGGTCTTTTCGCGCCCCGGCTACGAAGCTCGGCCCGGCTCGCCGGATACGGCCGGCGCACAGGCGCGACGCGACGCGCCGGCCGCCAATTCGCGCCGGAAGGACGCGGGCGATATTGCAGAGAGGGTTCCTGCCGGTGGGACCTCCAACCCGATCGGCGGCGATCGCGACGGGTCGGAGACGGCGGCGGCCCGGCTCGGCCTATGACAGGCAGTTTTGGTGCCGCGGCGATCCCCGGCGCGCCGCGGGCCGCTGACTCTCCGCGGGACGGAGATCGGCATCCGGCCGGTCCGACCCGGGGCGGGATGAAAAGCGCGGGAATTTGGACTCATGATAAGGCCGCAGCTTCCCGGATCGTTCATGCGCCGTTCCGCAGCCTTCGCGGCCGTACTCCTTGGTGCTTTCGGAGGGCTTGCCGTACAGCTTGCGCGAATACACCTGGGCGGCCATGCCGAAGCCGTTCAAGCGGCCGCATCGCAAGGATACGCCGTAATCAGGATGCCGGGCATCAGGGGAACGATACTCGATTCCTCAGGCGCCGCGCTCGCCGTATCGCTCCCGGCGCGGACCGTCTGCGCCGACCTTTCCGCAATAAGAGATCCAAAGGCAGCAGCCGAGGCCCTCGCTCCCGTCCTGAAAATGCCGGCTGGGGAAATCGAGCGGAGGCTTTCGGAGAAGTCGAGGGGCTGGATATACCTGAAACGGCGCGTGGATCCGGAGATCGCGGATGCAATCCGCGATCTTAAGATACCCGGCATCGTTTTCGAACGGGAGGGGCGGCGCGTCTATCCCCTGCGTTCCACGGCAGCACACGCCATAGGGTTCGCCGGAGCCGATGACATAGGACTAGAAGGTTTGGAAAAGACGATGGATGTCTTCCTTCGGGGCGAGAACGGCTTTGTGAGGCTCCGGAAGGACGCATCGGGAAGACTCCTCGCTCTCTCCGCCAATGACGTGCTTTCCGAGCCCCCCAGCCGCGGCCTCACCGTTCACCTTACCCTGGACTCCACCATCCAGCTGATCGCCGAGGCCGAACTCGCGAAGATGGCATCCCAATACAGGGCCAAAGGAGCGACGGCGATCGTAATGGATGTCGAGTCCGGCGCCATCTTGGCCATGGCGTGTATCCCCGCCTACGACGCCCAGCGGCCCGGTTCGGTGCCGCCGGAATACAGGCGCAACCGAGCGATAACCGACGTCTACGAGCCGGGATCTACGAACAAGACTTTCATCGTCGCCTGGGCGCTGGAGAAAGGCAGGATCGGCCCCGAAACCCCGATCTTCTGCGAGAATGGAGCCTGGCGCATAGGATACCGCACGCTACACGACGTCCATGCTTACGGGGCTCTGCCCGTCTCGATGGTCATCGCCAAATCGAGCAACATTGGCGCGGCGAAGATAGGGCTGCTCCTTGGGATTGACAGGGTTTACGAGGCCGAGAGGCTGTTCGGTTTCGGCGAGCCTACGGGGATCGAACTCCCCGGCGAGGCAGGGGGAATCCTGAGGCCGCGGAGGTTTTGGAAGAACGACTCGGTCGTATCGGTTTCGATCGGCCAGGAGGTGGCCGTCACGCCCATCCAGCTCGTTCGCGCCTACGCCGCCGTCGCGAACGGTGGCTGGCTCCTTAGACCGCGCATCGTCTCGCATATGTCGGACGTAGATGGCAACATAGTCAAGAAGACGTCGAGAGAAGTCGTTCGCCGCGTAATTTCGCAACAGACCTCCGACATTATGCGGGAAATGCTGGTGAAAGCCGTGGAGGATGGGACGGGCAAGTCTGCGAAATGCGATCTGTATTCCATAGGGGGCAAGACCGGTACCGCCCAAAAGGCGATCGGCGGCACATATTCCCGCGAGGCATACGTAGCTTCGTTCTGCGGGTTTGCGCCGGCGGAGAAGCCGGTCCTCGTATGCCTAGTGACATGCGACGAACCGTCAAAAGGGATCGGCTATTACGGCGGTACCGTGGCGGCGCCGACCGCTTCTGCGATCCTGCGCCGCAGCCTTCTGCACCTCGGCGTCACGCCGCGGCCCCTCCAACAGGACAAGACCATTCCAAACATCGCGTCCGTATCCGCCGCCGTTCCCGCCACCCGCGCCGCCTCCTCCATAGCCCGCGTCGCACCATCATCTTCATCTGCCGTCCCAGCCTCTGAACGTCGCTAGGACCGGTCCGCGCCATCCTTGGGGAACACACTAAGGATCATCCCGTTCAGCGCCGGCAACCTAGCGCATGAACCAGCTATAGAGGAAGAATGCGTCGAAGCCATATAACATCATTATGGTCGGCAGGATCAACCAAATCCCAAGACGCCGATCACACCTGACATCGCCCTTAACCGTTTGATGTTCCTTGGGGAATATCCAAATGGATAATGGAGCAAAAGAAGTTAGACCCGCTCTTGGTGATGATGCCTTGTTCGCATAAGCAAGCCTCCCCATTGTACTAACCAATAACGTCCTACAGTAGCCGGAGGTGCTTTGCCTCTTGCTCTGTCTAATGTTAAATTCGTATACCAATGCCAAAACCCTACGAAGCCTAAGCTCTAAATACCAACATGCATACTGCCTCGCCTAAGTAACAATGTCTAAATGAATGTTCCTAATTTATACTTGACTAGTTGGGTATCCCTTAGGACGCTTCTTCCTAACTATGAATCATTACCACTTCGAACAACCACATCGTTGATCGATTAAATGTTGTAGGATGTCTTCGTTGGGCTTTGTTGTATAAAAGACGCAAGGTAGTGCCAAATAAAAAGTTATAACGCGATCTCGCGGTAAAAACGCTTTTCAAACCTTTGTTAAGCATAGAGTTATGGCATAAATTATGCAATAAAGTCACCTTTTGATAGACCATAGAAAAATTATTGGTTACTGCACGATTATCTCCGAGTGATTGCTTATAATATTTAACACATTGTCAAGATAGTTAGTTATGAAATAAAACGTCAGAAACCTACCGATAATACTTGACAAACTGAGTCCAATAGGTCTAAATATATGATAGAGATGTACGGACCGGCAAGGAGGATATTAAGTTCGCATTGTGCAGATATTTTGATAGGCAACTGGATTCCGATCAAAATATCTCCACAATGTTCAAAAACTTTGAAGAAGAGACCGAAATAGGGAGTCTAAAAGGGCAGGAAATCAAGATTGAGGGGTGCAGATTCTCCCCCTCAAGGTAAAAAACAAAGGAGCCAAAAACGAAAGAGGAGCTTGCCGCAAAAAGGGGGAAGTCCTTGAGTCCTCTTTTTGCTCTGCGGGCGGTGCTGGCGATCATTGTCCAATAGACTCCTGTCTCCACTTCCCCTCCCTATTGGTCTTTGAAAGCCAGCACCGCTTTTTTTAACCCCTATTCACTGATTTAACTTCAACCTCAAAAGCGACTCGTTTATGGCCGCAATTTTCTAATTGTGAGCTTATTATGGCAACCAGAACCGAGTCCCCCAAGGTCACTTGCCGCCCGTTTGAGATTGCTCGGTTACACAGATAGTCTGTTGCATCGAAGTAAGCGCGGCGTAAAAGCCGGGCAGAATCTCTTTTAGGGATGATTCCTCGCAGCCGCCGGATATTCGCCATATTCCTTTCGGATCAATCTGGACGCCCTCAAGGGCTGCGAGCGTCTTGCCTGCCACGTTGCGCGAGGCCACCCTTGCTACAAAGCCGTCGAGCAGTTTGATGACGAGGGTCTTATCGGTCGTGGCGGCCAGCGCTTCGGCGGTCTTCCATGCCGCATCCGGCGCGGCCTGCTCGAATGACACCAGGATGTACGCCTGCGGGGCCTTTCTCCTGAGCAGCAGGGCGGCATTCGCCGCGGCATCCGGGGCGCCGAGGTCCCGTAATTCCTTTAACGCATCAGTCGGGGCGAGTTCCCAAGAGGGTGGAACACAATACGGCAGGCCTCCCGCGGTATAAGACCTCGGTCCCGTCCAGTGCGCCCCGAACTCCAGTTCGTATGCGCCCACGTCCGGGGCTTTGCCTGCAAAGGTTTCGATCAGGTTCGGGATAGCCGTGCCACCGTCCACGAGGACCGAACCTGGCTTCGGCAGCATATGCTTGCCGGTTCCCTGAGGCACGTTTTCCGGGAAATTTTCAAGCACGTCGGATCCGGAAACGACGTGGCTGTTCTTTTCCAGTCCCAGCGCCTTCAGGTCTTCAAGCTTATAAGCTTTGTCGAAGCTCCATATCTGTTTCCCGCCGGTACCGTATACGTTGTAGTCCATAAGTCGCATCCGAGGGCCTGGAAAACCGCCATCGCCCCTGCCGATCTGGTTTGGCGGAGACTGGACCCATATGTTGTTGGCGTAGATGCCGTTTTCGAAAAGTATCTGGAAGCGCTTGTATGGAACGTGTTGAACCAGGGTGTTGTTTACGAAAATCACGGGCCCCTTGCCTTCCTTGAGTTTCAGTAGATTGAGCGTGAACCCGCTGACCTGGTTCCTGAATATGTACCAAGGGCCGCCGTTGAAGGGCTGGAAAGATATGCCGGCCAGGGAGCACCAGAGGCGGTTGCCCCAAGCCCGGTAGTTATGGAAGGCGTAGTCGGATTCGATGAGGTCGTCCGAAGTCTGGTGTATGACGTTGTTGTACACGTCAATGTTGTTGTCGCCGTAGGAGACGCCGTCGGCCGTGCGCCAGACTTCATTGAAAGCGAACACGTTGACCCCCTCGGGGTGGTGGTTGAAGTCAGCACCCTCGCCGCCCATATGCCCTTCGACCTTGCCCATGATCTGCCAATCCGGGGTCCATTCCCTGTCGCCTGTGAACGTACAGTCGGTTATGAACCATCTATGGCCGTAAACGTGGCAGCCGTAGACCATATTGCGGAAGTTGCATCGGGTGACGAAAATTTCTTTGGACGCCCTGTCTCCGTGGAAGCCCTTGCCGCCGCGCTTGCCTTCGCCCTGGGCGCAATCTATCGTCAGGCGGTCGAACCATATGTATTGCCCGCCGACGCCTATCGTGCCGTGTACGACGCTTTCTCCATCCGCCGCGCCCCTGATGACGATAAGCCTATCGGGCGTTCCGGCCTGCCTCATCTGTATCCCGCCGCCGTGGTCGCCCTTTTCGAGGAGCAGTACGTCGCCCGCCTTGGCCTTTGCTACAGCCTGCTGAAGCTCGCCCACCTTGACTTGCACCACGTTTGGATTTTCCGGATCGCGCGGAAGGGGATGCGTGGAGATCTTGACCGTCTTTTCATCGCCGCCGCCATCGGGATCGGAGAGCGCCAACTTCACCTCGTACTCCGTGCCCGGCGCAAGGTGGAATATCGAACCGGCCAGCGAGTTGACGTTCCTTTTATATAGGCTCCCGCTGGTGCCGTTCATCGGGCAGCTCTGCCAGTTGAACCTGACCCTGAACAGGTCCATCGCGTCCCGCCACTTTTCGGTTCCGAGGCGGCGGAATTGGACTTTGCATGCGGCGTTCTTGTTATCGTCGCCCTTCAGCTCCCATTTGATCCCGATGCAGTTGAACGTCGCCTTGACCTCGAGGTCCGCCGGCTCGACGTTATCCGCGCCGGAGGCCGCGCGCGGGGAGGCCGCGAAGATGCCGGCCACCACCGCTACCGCACAGGCTCCGATCCCCACGACCCGACGCCACGGATTCCTACTTCTCCCGAGCATGTCGCGTCCTCCGCGTTCCAAGGTTGTGCCGCCGGCAAGCCCCCGGCCGCCGCGCACTGGCACGCTTCTCCGGCGCGGCGGCGATCGTCCGCGCACCGATCACGCGCAAAGACCCGCAGGCTTCCCGACCGATCCGTCCTGGTCCGCCCCGATCCCGCACGGTCACTTCGTCACCGCGGCCACGTCCGCGGCCGCCGCGAACAGCGCGGCCGATTTATCCCGCCAGCCTGATTTCACGAACGCTCCGGCATCGCTCGCCGCGAGCCCCTCCGCCTTTTCCTTCCGGATCGAGGCTAAAAGCATCCCGACGCGCTCGTCGAGAAGGTTCTGGCATTTCGCGGCAAGTTCCCCTCCTATTTTCTTCTTCGCCTCCGCGTCCAGCAACGCCTTTTCGATGAATATCCGCGCCTCGCATTCCTGCAATCCCTCCCGCATCATTTCGAAGCGAATCGTCGAGAGAGCGCCATTGGGCCCGGGGTACAGGTAGGGGGTTTGACGGAGATTCAGCTGGACCCAATCGCTTTTCGGAAAACGGGAGGCGATGGAGACGGAGATCTTTCCATCCCTGCCCTTGAGGCACGGCCAGAAATCGGCGCTCATCCTGCCGAAGCCGCGCTGCTGGCCCGCTATGTTGATTTCGCCGAGTATGCGGCTCCGGACGAGCTGCGACGGAAATTCCGGCTTCCATATGTCGCGGTCGTTGTGGAGGGCGACCTCTTTGCGCCTCCAGCCGTACAGCCTCTCCTCCGGCGACCTGGGGAATCGGGCGTTCCAGACGGTGGTGCAGCAGGCGCCGCGCATGCCATGCAGCCCGAACCTGAGGCCGTGCGCATGGCTGACCCAGCCGGCCGACGGCGCGGCCTTCTTCAGGTTCTCGATAGTCGGCTTGCCCGGCATCATGTCGCGCGAGAGGCCCAGGCCGAGGGCGTCTTCGCCGATCCCCCTGGCCTTCATGCGTTCGAGCATGCCGTCGAAGACCGACTTCCAGAAGTTATAATGGTCCTCGGGATAGTTTTCCCATCCCTCGATGGCGTTGTTGTGGCCCGGTCCCTCCATGGTTTCGACCTTCCCCGTAGCCGGGTCTAGGAGGTCCACGAGGACACCGCCGAGCCCGTCCTTGCCCTGGGAACCGCCGTAAAAATCCTCGTAGACGTGAGCTATCACGACCTTCGGCTTGAGGCCGTTGCGGAGCGCGGCATCAATGTATTTTTCGAACGGCGAGAAATCGTGTTTGAACTCTTTCTTCCCGCCGGCCCTTATCCACCTGATCATGGTGTGTTCGTTGCCGAGGTTGCTCTTTCCGGCAAGGGGGATGTAGAGCGTCTTGTTGCCGACCTGCGCCAACAGCCTGAAGCATGTACCGATAAGCTCGAAGTGCCTGTCAGACCACAGTGGGACTTCATATCTGAGCGCGACCGATTCAGGGGACTCGATGAAATCCACGAACGTCGCGAAATCCGCCGGATCGGGAAGGGTCCACGCCGCGACGGAGATTCTGACGGTCACATCGCGGCCCGCCACGGAGATCTTCCCTTCGTAGTCGCCGGCCGCTGCGCCGGGCGGCACGTTTACGGTTATCCACACCGGATATGTCGTCGCCTCGCCCTGCGGCGGAAAATCGGCCAGGGCGTCGAATATGCCACGGCAGCCCGCGGGGAGCTTCTGTATCCCGTTCACGCCGGTCGGGAGCGCGTACCTGACTTGGATCGCTGAAGCCGGGATGGTAGCCGCGCCTTCTCCCGAGGCCGCGCCGGCCGGATTTCTGCCGCCGGACGCACCTTGCACCTTTTCCGCTTTTCCCGAGTCCGCTCCGCCGGCGCCGGGATCGACCTTGCCTGCGGCGAGTCTGAGATCGCCCACGCGTACCGCCGGAGGCGGCGCCGGCGACTTGTAGCAAACGACAACCTGGCCCGAGAAGGATCCGTTGCGCGCCCCGGCGAGCCTTATCTCGCAGGCGGGATCGTTCCTGTCGAAGTAATCCGGGCCGTCATAGATTGTCTCCATAGGGTCCGGCGCCCACACGGCGGTCGCATCCGCGGCCTGGAGCGATCCGGGCAGGGGGATAAGCAGCAGCGCAGAAAACGACATCCATCCAGTTCTCACGTTTGCTCTCCCTTTTATCCGACCCGGCTTTCCCCACCGACGCAAGCCTCCCGGCGCACACGAGCCGGCAAGGCGTGCCGTCCGCACTGCCCTGAACTCCGCCAGTGTTCCTATATACACTCCAGGGACCGTTGGATGTCGCGCCAAAATCGCGACGGATAAGGCGCTCGTTCGGATTGTCCGCTAATCTATTTTGGAAGAAGCGAGAGTTGCCCAAGGGCATCGCCGCCAGGAGACCGAGCGAATTTTTATACAAAAACGGAAGCGGATCCCATTCGTCCGCGCCGTCGGGCGGAAATCCTCCCTTCCCTGCTCAAACTGCGCGCCCTTCTCGCCGTCGGGCGTGGGGGCGAGCAAGTTTCCGATCCCGTCGGGGGTTATCGGCAAGTTTCCTGGATGGGACCGCGCAAACGCGAAGCGCCGTTGCGGTCGTTTCCGGATCGGGCGCTGACGGGTCGGGCTGAGGTTGAGCGAAGTCAGTTGTAGCGGACGGCAGTATGAATACAATCTGCTTCGGAGCGTTGCCCGGCGCGGTTCCAGTTCCTCGTTCTTCGATAGAGGGGATTGCATCGGGAAAATAGACGGCCGCGCGGCTCGGTATGGCGGCATGGCAGCGCGCGGAGGGTAATCCGCGCCCGGCACCGCGGCTTAATGGCGCGGGGCCTAAGGGCGCGCTCCTTGCGCCGCGCCGGGGGAGAAACCCCGACCGCCCGTCCGAGAGAGCAGGGTGCGTTTTTCTAGGAGGCGGAAGTATGAAGTGTTGGTTCTGCGAGGAAGAAGCGAGGGGAACGTGCGCCGCATGCGGCCGGGGGCTCTGCCATAAACACGCGCATATCCACGACGAGATGACGATCGCTAAATCCGACACGAGCACCGGCTACACGAGCTACTACAACGTCTACAGGGCATTGAAATGCGCGGATTGCCGTCTGGAGTGGAAATACTACACGCCTCAGAACCGATGAGCGGCTCGGCCGCAGGGACAGGTCGCAGGTCATGAGGTGAGTCGGTCCCTCGTGCTTGGAGGGCGTTCGTTTCGAGATGGCGGGGGCGGAAAGGCGCGGAGGCAGCAGGTGAGCGGAATCGCGGGTTCGAATCCGGGAGAAGCCTTGCCCGAATCCGCCGGCGGGCGCCGTCCGACCGCGAAATCCGATCCCTCCATTCCCCTGGTCCGCGGGCGGGGCCGGGGCAAGTTCGCTTCGGGCAAGCGCGCTTCCGGGAAGCCGCCCTCCGAAGCGCCCGCCCGGCCCGCAAGGGTCGAAGGATGCCCCCGGATGGCCGTCCGCCCATTCCCCGAAGAGAGGAAGGCGTCCGCCGGGAAGCGGATGGGGGCGGGCGGCGCGAAGAAAGGGCGGGAGGCCGGAACCGTCGGTCCCTCGCGCGGAGCGAAGGGGTCTCGGATGCCGCCGGAAGAACTGCGGAGGATCTCCGAAGAGATATACGCGGCGTACCGCCCCATAGAGGATCCCCTTGTCCTAAGGGTGATGCCCACGGCTCCCGGCAGGGCGCATGCCTACTGGAACATCCCCGCCCAAGCGGTTGAAGAGGCGCGCCGGGAAATGGGGACGCGCGACTCCGCGGCTGTCTTGAGAGTATGGGGCGAGGACGAATCCGGCGCGCGATCCCACGTGGACTTTACGATCAGCCTGGCGCCTCGGAACTGGTATTTCGAAGTCCGATTCGCGCCCGACCGCACGGTATTTGCGGAGATCGGCCTGCGCGCCTCGGACGGGACGTTCCGTCCGCTGGCGAGGTCCGACGCCGTTTACCTGCCGCGCGCCGTTCCGGGTAAGTCGTCCGATATCCTGTACATGAAACTGACGGAAAGCGGGAAGCCCGAATTCGTTGAGGTTCTCCCGCCGATCGCATGGTCTGGCCGGAGCGCCCCGGCGACGGAGGCGGGCGCGCCGGGCACAACCGGCGCGGCGGGCGAGTCGGGACCGGCGGATCGGGATTGGGGTGCGCATGGAGCGGCGGCGGCCCGCGAGGAAGCGGCGAAGCGGCTCGCGGCCGCAGCCTTGGACGATTGGGAACGGAAACGGCTGGCCTCGATGATCGAACGCGGGATGGCGCCGCGATGGGAGGAGGAAGCCGGGAGGGAGGCGCGGAGGCTGGCCGCCGAAGCTGAAAAGGTCCGCCGTAACTGGCCGGCCTGGCTGCGGGCGCTGACCGAGAGGGAGATCGAAGCCTTCTACGAGCGATTGCGCGAAGCCGGCGGCGCGCATGGGCAGGCGGTTAAGCCGGGCGGATCCGATCCGGCGGATGCCGCCGCATCCGTCCTACCGGCGATAGAAAAGTTTCTGGAAGCCGCGCGGTCCGTCGGCGCGCCGCTCCGTGCCGGATTGGCCGAGAGGATCGCGGCGCTCGCTGAGGCGGCCGCGCGGGGCGACGAAGACGCCCGCCGGGCGCTGCTCGAACTGGCGGGCCGGGCTGGAGAAAGTCCAACCGGCGCGCCGTGGCGGCTTTATTCCTCAGGGCCGTGAGCGCCCCGGTCGGCGGAATCGCGGCGCCAAGTCCTGGGGCGAACCGCAACTTGCGTATCGGCTGAAACGCGCCTTTTCCCGCCGGGGGCGCCGAAGGAAAAGCCGCGATCGGGGAACGTTGCGCGGCGGAGAACCATTTGCGGATTGGACAAAATGGGACTTGACTGTCGGCGCCCTCGCTGCGGTTATCTCTGCATGATACTCCACGCGCATCTTCCGTACGTGCGCCACCCCGAGTATGACAGTTTTCTTGAGGAGAACTGGCTGTTCGAAGCGATTACAGAGACTTATATCCCGCTCCTTACCGTGATGCGGGGATTGGTCCGCGACGGCGTTCCATTCCGCATTACGTTCTCCATGACCCCTACGCTCGTGACCATGCTGGAGGACGATCTGCTGATCTCCAGGTACCTGCGCCACCTGGACAGGCTCATAGAACTGGCCGGGCGCGAGGTCGAACGGACTGCGGAGGATCCGGCGTTCAACTCCCTGGCGCGGTTCTATCTCAAGGAATTCCAGCGGGCGAGGGAAACGCTATTCGAGATCGAGGGCGGGCGGATCGTCCGCGCGTTCAGGAAGCTTCAGGATTCCGGAGCGATCGAGATCATGGCCTCTTGCGCCACCCATGCGTACCTCCCGCTGATACGGAACAACCCGCGTTCGGTTCGCGCCCAGGTGCTGGAGGGGACGAGGAATTACGCGGCTGCGTTCGGAAGACCGCCGCGGGGGTTCTGGCTTCCGGAGTGCGGTTACTTTCCAGGCGTCGAGGAGTTCCTCGCGGAAGCGGGCATACGCTACTTCGTCCTCGACTCCCACGGTCTGCTCAACGCCGACCCTCAACCTCGGTTCGGCGTCTATGCGCCGGTTTTCTGCCCCAACGGGGTAGCGGCTTTTGGGAGGGATCCCGAGTCGTCCAAGCAGGTGTGGAGCGCCAAGGAGGGATATCCCGGGGACTACGACTATCGCGAGTTCTACAGAGATATCGGCTTCGACCTGAACATAGATTACATACGTCCGTACATCCACCCTGGAGACATCAGGATAAACACCGGAATAAAATACTACCGGATAACCGGTCCCGGCGACCATAAGGAGCCTTACGCGCCGTCGCGAGCGATCGAGAAGGCGGCCATCCACGCGGGCAATTTCATGTTCAACAGGGAGCGCCAGGCCGAGTATCTGGCCGGCGCGATGAATTGCCCGCCGTTAATAGTGGCCCCTTATGACGCCGAACTCTTCGGCCACTGGTGGTTCGAGGGTCCGCGCTTTCTCGATTTCCTGGCGCGCAAGATCGCGTTCGACCAGAATACGATAGCCTTGACGACGCCTTCCGAGTACCTTGAGGCATTCCCGGTCCACCAGGTGTGCCGGCCGGCGGCGAGCAGCTGGGGATATAACGGCTTCAACGAGATATGGTTGAACGGCGCCAACGACTGGATATACCGATACCTGCATGCCGCGGCGGGGCGGATGGAGGAGATGGCGGCCGGAGCGGGCCGAAGGGCGGCAGGCATCAAACGGAGGGCGCTGAACCAAGCGGCCCGCGAATTGATGCTGGCCCAGGCAAGCGATTGGGCGTTCATCATGAAGGCGGGGACGACCGTCGAATACGCCAAGCGCCGTGTGGAAAATCACATGGCGCGGTTCGGCTTCCTGGCCGATGGGATAGAGCGCGGAAAGGTGGACAGGCGGAAGCTCGAGGCCTTGGAGGAGATGGACGCCATCTTCCCGGATCTGGATTACAGGCTTTACGCCTGATCGCCTGCGGCCGCGCGCCAGTCCCGCCGCATCGCTCTCAATTGTCGTACGGTCGTTCGAAAGGGGATGCCTGCGATGCCGGTAGCCTTTGCCCGCGACGAGATCGAAGGCGTATATGCTCCCTGGCTCCATATGCACCAGCCGGACGTTTGGTGGGACTTCGGGACGGGCGAGCGCCTGATGGGCAACCTGGAGAGGATGTTGGCCTTCGGTCCGGGGACGCCCGAGCGCGAACAGGGGGAGCGGTTCTGCCGGGCGTATGCCAATCCGGCCGTATACGCGAAGCGGTCCCGCAGCGACGGCGTCTGTTCGAGCCTGACGATAGACTTCTCCGGCACGCTGCTGCGAAGCCTGGCGGAGCTGTCGGCCAGCGGCGCATTCGCCTCGGTCGAGGCCGGCGGCGAGACGGTCGGCGACATAATCCGGCTCTACCGGGATGCGATGACCTCCTGCGACGACAGGCTGGAGGTTGCCGGTTCCGCCTTCTGCCACTGTTACCTGCCTTCCGTGCCGGAAAGCGACATGGCCGGGCAGATCGAGGCGTGGCGCGAACAGTTCGCCGCCCTGTTCGGACAGCGCGCGCTGTCCCGCGTCCGCGGTTTCTGGCCGCCGGAACTGGGAATATTTGGGGACGAGGAGCGGCTCGCCGGATTGATAAGGACCCTCAAGCGGTACGGTTATCAGTGGATGATAATCCCAAGGAGCGCGGTATGCGATCCGCCGGGATTCAGCACGGCCAGGATCGAAAACCAGCCGCACTGGATAGAAGCCAGGGACGGCCTGCGGCGGGAACGCATGACGGTCGTGGTCGCCGACACGGAGATGTCCCTCAGGCAGGAAAAGGGCCTGTCCGGCAAGGAAGCGGCCAACGGATTGAAGTACAGGTCGCGCATGCTGGCATCCGACGGCGTTTCCGCCCCCGCGCTGGCGATCGGCGTTTCCGATGGCGAGAACGGCGCGTTCATGAGGAGCGGGTTCTTCGAAGAGACTTTCCTGTCGTTCGGGCGAGAGGCGATGTTCGATGCCGGCATAACATCAATGACGGTAAGCGATTACTTGGCGACCTATTTTCCGAACGGCCCGAAGACCGCGGTGGCCGTCAGGCGCGAGGGAGGGTCAAGGATCGGCGGGCACGCCTGCTGGACGGAAGGGGAGCACCGCAGGCGCATCATCCGCGAGATACACGAGGTCAGCGCCAGGTTGGAGGCCGCCGAAAAACGGCTGCGCGCGAAGCGCAAGCGGGCCACATCGCTGATGGATGAGCTTAATCGCGCCAGGCTCGCGGTATGGAACTGCGAGACGAGCTGCTATGTGGCGTGGGGGAACGAGTTCTGGTTCGGACAGGCGTGGCGGTCGCTGCGGCACGCCAGGGAGTGCATCGCCAGGATCGAAAGCGCCGCCGGCGAATGAAGATCGAACGTCGCGGGGCGGCGGGCGTCCGCGCGGCAACCGGCGGAGGTTCGCGGCGGCGCAAGGGGAGAAGAGGCGTGGGAAGAGTGGAGTCGCCCGCTGATAAGAGGCGGTACGTGCCGGCAATAGGCGCGGCGGCGATCCTCGCCGCCGCAGGCGCCGCAGTCTCGATCGCCACGGTCCTCGGCACCGCACGCTACGGGCCGCGCGCATCGGCGTGGGGCGGCCAGGGCTGGAGGGAGGCGAAGGCAAGGCGCGGACGGTTCGAGGCGGTATGCGTCGAGGAGGGGACGATCCGCCCGGTGCGACAGACCATCGTGGCCTCCCGCGAATCGGGAAAGATAGCCTGGATCTGTCCCGATGGACAGCGGGTGGCGGCCGGAGACAAGCTCGCAGAGCTCGAATCCGAAGACCGGCAGGAAGAACTCAAGAGGCTAAGGGAGTCGCTGGCGGAGGCCGAGAGGGCGGCGGCAGACGCCGATCTGGCCCTAGCGACGGCGGCCAAGCGCCTGGACGCCGAACTGAAAGCCGAGGAGGACAGGGCGGCGGTGGCGCGTCTGAAGGAGGCAGAAACGCTGGCCGGGCCGACGGATCTCGAGGTCGCGGACGCCGAGGCGGTTTTTCGTGCTGCCGGGCTGAAATTGCGGGCCGCGGAAACCGAGGTCGCCAGGATAGGCCCGCTCGTCTCGCAAGGGTATGCGAAGGAAAGCGACCTTAAGAAGGCGGAAATACAGATGCGGATCGCCGAGTGCGAGGCCGCCAAGGCCGAGATAGCGATCGAGAGGATCAGGCGCGGAGCGAGCGCGACGGGAAAGTCCCGAGCGGAGATAGCGCGTCTGAAAGCCGATAACGCCCTGGAGCTCAAGCGCCTGGACCGCGAGATCGAACTTTGGAATCTCCAGTGGTCGCTCAAATCCAGCCGGTCCAACGTCGAGCAGCTTAAAGCGCGCGTCGAGAAGATGGAACAGGCCTTGGAACGGTGCACAATCCGCGCGCCGCACGACGGTATCGCCATACGGTGCGAACCGCACCGCAGGGGTCGGAAGATAGATGTCGGCGATCAGGTATGGTCGAACATGCCCCTGATAGAGATACCGGACGCGAGCCGCGTGAAGGTGCGGACGCAACTTCCAGAATCGTACGTGCGTTCTGTCTCCGAGGGCGTCACGGAAGCCAGGGTCCGCTTGAAGGCCGCCCCGGAGACCCAGTATCGCGGGGTCGTGACGTGGATGGACAGGTGGGCCAGGGACCGCAACGCCTCGCTGTCGCCGGCGGATCGCAAGGCGCAGGGACCGTCGGGCATGCGCGTCTTCGACATGGATGTTGAGATACGCGGAGGAGACATCTCGCGGCTGAAGCTTGGTTTCCGCGCGGTATGCGAGATAGTAATCCAGATCCTGGACGACGTCGCGATCGTGCCGCGCGAAGCCGTCATGGACGCTCCCGGCGGCCCGGCCGTCGCCGTCTCGTCGGGTTCGGGGTTCCGCCTGGCGGCCGTGAAACTCGGCCCCGAGAGCGGCGGCGAGGTTGCGATCCTCGAAGGGCTGGCCGGAGGAGAGACGATCCTGGTGCCGGAAGCGCCACGTTCGATCCGCGCGCGCGGGACGGATCGCGATTGGTCTTTTAATGCGGCCGGCCGGAGTCTTCCGCCAAGAGACTGAGCGCTTAGGCCGATGGGTATTCGGCGCGCCGTCGGAATCCTGCGAGATCGCGGGCTGGAGGAGAAGAGCGGTCGGAGAAATTAACGCATGGCCGGCAGGCGGTTTCGGAAGCGATATCTTGCGCTGGCGGCGGCATGCCTCGCGGCCGCCGCCGCGGCCGCGGCGCTGGTCGTTTTAGGCGGTGGCGATACGCGGCCCTGCGCCACGGTCCGCCGAGGCTCCCTCGAGATCTCCATCCGGCGCCGGGGCGTCCTGGTCCCGGCCGACGAGGCCGCGGTCACGGCGCCTTTCGGCGGATTCCTGACGGAGGTCGTCCCTTCCGGCGCATCAGTCCGGCCCGGCGACATCCTGTTCGCGATCGATTCCAGCCATCTCGAAAACACCCTTCGATGGCGGAAGTATTACCTCGCCCGCGCTGATGCCAATATCGCGAACGTCGAATCGGCCGGCGCGAAGGCGATCCGCGCCGCCGAGAACGAGATAGAACGGCACCGGCTGCGCCTTCAGTTGGAACGGATGCGCCTGGACGAACTGATGAAGGGGCCGAAGCCGGAAGACGAACTGCTGGCGAAGGTCCGCCTCCAGGCCTCCGAGAACATACTGAAGGCCCGCAGGCAGGAGTACGAAATACTGAAATCGCTGGCGGACATGGGTTTCGTAAGCGGCGAGGAGGTGAGGGCGAAGGACCTCCAGGTCAAAGAGGCCGAGGTGGAGAGGGAGCGCTGCGAGATAGCTTGGAAAAGGATGCATACCGGCCCGGAGGCATCGAAGACGGAGGAGCAGGAGCTGAAGGTCAGGGATGCGGAAAGGATGCTGGAGAATGCGGTCGCGCGCCTGGAGTCCGTAAGGAAGGCGCATGAGGCCTCCCTGGCCCAGGCGAAAAGGCAGAAGAGATTCAACGAGAGGTCTGCGCGCGAGGTCGCCGAAAAGATAGAGAAGGCGCGGGTCGCGGCCCCCGCCGAGGGAACGGCTATAGTGCAGAGCCAGTGGGGATCGCCCTTGTCGCCCGGGCGCTGGGTTCACGAGGGGACCAAAGTGGCGTCCATCCCAAGGACGCGCGGCATGAAGGCCGTCGTTACGGTGGACGAGGGCAACATGCAGGCCGTAGCGGTCGGACAGGAGGCGCGCGTCAGCGTCGAGGCGTTTCCCGGATGGACGCTGCGCGGGAAGGTAGCCAGGATTGCGGAACTGGGGAAGGACGAGTTCGAGAGTTTCCTCCCTGAGACGCGGGATCGCGTCGGCGAGGCCATGAGGAAGGTCTACGAGGTGGAGATCGAGCTGCCCGAAGAGGCGCCGCTTCCCCTGGCGCCGAACATGACGGTAACGGCCGAAATATCGGTCCGATCGGCGGCCGATGCCTGCCTGGTGCCGCGGATGGCCCTGCTCGGAGACGCGGCGGAAGGTTTCTACGTGGAGGTCCCGCGGCGCTTCGGCGCGGCGCGCGTCCCGGTGCGCGTGCCGGCCGCTACGCGCGCGATGTGCGCCGTCGAGGGAATCGGCGAGGGGGAGAAGGTGCTTTTGCCGGTCGGGGAGGATCGGCCGTGAGCGGCGGGGGGAGGATCGTAGGCCGCGAGCGGCCGGCGGTTCCCGGCGGCTCGATCGTCGGACGGGCTCCGGCGGGGTCCGGCAGACGGCGGCGCGCCGTCGCGCCCGCGGCGGCCGCGATACTCGCTTCCCTTGCCCTCCCGATCCTGGCAGCCGCTGCGGGCCGGACCGGCGTTCCGAGCGATCCGGGCGCAGCGGACGCTCCGGGCGGCGCGGCGCGTTTCATCGCCAGCCGCGGCTCTTTCGCTCCCGCCGGCGCCATCGGCTCGGGATGCCTGCTCGCGGCGGCGGTCCATGCCTCGGCGGGCAACCCTGAAACCGAAGCGGACGGCGCGGCGGAAGTGCGCCGCGGAGCGATCGAGGCGATCCTGGAAGAGGCAGGCGCGGTCGAGGCCAGGGAGGTCGAACAGGTTTTCTCGAAGTTCACCGGCGATGTCTCCTGGATGATTCCGGAAGGCACCCGCGTAAAGCCGGGGGACGTAATAATCCGGTTCGACGAGACCGAGGCGCTCGAGAGACTGGAGACCGCCAAGAGAAACAAGGAGCTGGCGGCAGAAAGGCTCGAAAAGCTGCGGAAGGATCTGGAGCTTTCGAAGGCGCGCCGCGAACGGATACTGGCGGCGGCCGAACTGAACCTCAGGGAGGCGAAACTGGCGCTGGCGGAGCTGGAGGCGAAACCCGATCCGGACGATCTGAAGATTTCGGAGACAAGCGTCAAGGCGGCGGGTCTGAGGCTGGAACTGGCCGCGGCGGAGTTGGAATCGCACGAGGCGCTGCTGCGCAAAGGGTACGTGACGGAGGCGATGGTCAGGTCGAAAGCGCTGGCGAAGGCGGGGGCGGAGGCCGAATGGTGGAAGGAACAGGCGCTGTCGGCGCTGCTTAAGGCGGGCGCGCCGAAGGACTCCGTCCGTATCGCCCGCCTGTCGGCGGCTGAGGCCGAAAGGGCAATGGGCCAGACGAAACTGGATCTCGATTCCAACGCGGCGGCGCTGGAGCGGGAGATCGCGCTGGCCGAGATGGAGGTCGAGAACGCAAAAGCCGAATTCGAGAACGCCCAGAAGAACCTCGACAACGCCGCCGTACGGTCGCGCCTGGGAGGGATCGTAGCCTACGTGGATATATGGAAGGGGGTCGAGCGCAGCCTGTCGCCCCTACAGCTCGGCGAGCGGCGCAGTTACGGTTCGGATCTCTGCAAGGTTGCCGACACTTCCGTCCTGCAGGTCAAGCTCCTGATAAACGAGAAGGATCTTCCGTCCGTGGCTGCAGGGCAGGAGGCCGAGATCTTCATGCCGGCGTTCCCCGGACGGACGTTCAGGGGCAGGGTTTCGTTCGTTTCGCCCTCGCTTGGGGACAAGAACGTTCTCCTCGGCAGCCTCGCCCTGGCCAGGCGCGGGCAGGCGTTCGTCCAGGCGGCCGAGGCGAGGGTGGACTTCGAGGATATGACGGAGGCCGAGCGGAACGGTATGCGCCTCGGCCTGTCCGCAGTCGTGCGCATAAAGACGGGAAGACTGGAGGACAGGCTGCTGGCGCCGGTCGGGGCTCTTTCGGAAGTCCGGCGGCTCCAAGGCGAAACTAGAGCTGTGTTGCGAAAGTATGTCCGGGGCGGCGCGGAGGCGTTGGAGGTGCGGGTGCTGGGGCGCGATTGGAACTTCGCCGCGGTCGAACCGGCCGCCACGGGCGCCCTGAGGGAGGGTGACTTGGTGCTGCTCAGTCGGGGCGGGGACGCGCGCCGGGCGCAAGCGTCCGCCGCATCCCATGTTAGGCGTGAAGGAAATTCGGAGGTTCCGATCCCCGGGATCCCCTGCGCCTCCCGGCGGATGCGTCGAGTATGAGTGGCGGGCTCGGAACGGATCCGGCTGAAAAAGGCGTTAGGCCGCCTGCTCCTTTGGGGCAAGGGATTTCCGGCGGTAGATGCGGGAGGGCGCGGAGTTTCTCGAATGGATGCTCCGGTGATACGCACAAAGTCCCTGCGCAAGGTATACGGCGAAGGGCCGGCCTCGGTCGCCGCGCTCGACGGCGTGGACATCGAAGTGATGGCTGGGGAGTTCGTGTCCATAATGGGCGCTTCCGGTTCAGGCAAGACCACGCTTCTGCATGTGCTCGGTTGCCTGCATCGCCCGACTTCAGGCGTATACGAGCTCGAGGGAGTTGACGTATCGTCGCTGGACGACGAGAGCATGTCGGCAGTCAGGAACCGGAAGCTGGGGTTCGTATTTCAGAGTTACAACCTGCTGCCGCAGGCCGACATAGTGGATAACGCCGCTCTGCCGCTGGTCTATGCCGGAGTTCCGCCAGCTGAAAGGCGCAGGAGGGCCGCGGCGGTTCTGGCGGCGCTTGGCCTGGGCGACAGGCTTCGCCACAAGCCGGGCGAGCTTTCGGGGGGCCAGTGTCAGCGGGTGGCTATAGCCAGGGCTATGGTCACCCGTCCTTCGCTGCTCCTGGCCGACGAACCGACAGGCAATCTGGACAGCAGGACCGGCGTCGAGATCATGGGCATCTTTCAGAAACTGAACGGGATAGGCGCCACGATAGTCCAGGTGACGCACGATCCGGAAAAGATCCGTTACTCGACCAGGATAATCCGCCTCCGCGACGGGAGGGTGGAGAGCGTCGAGACGGTCCGAGAGCCGCTCAAGGCGGCGGCGCCGGACGTGGACATCGAAATGCTGCCGCCTCCGGGACGCGCATGACGGCGGCGGCGACGGGCATGGGGAGAGGGCGTCGGAGATGATGAAATGGCGCGATTCGGCGGCCATAGCCATCGAGGGATTGCGGCTTCACCGCGTCCGCGCCTTGCTTTCGACACTGGGCATCGTTTTCGGCGTGGCCTGCGTCGTGGCGGTCGTCAGCGTGTCGGAGGGCGCCAAGCGCGAGATGCTCAAGCTGCTGGCCGCCATGGGCGCGAACAACATAACGGTCAAGGGAATAGCGTGGAGAGACGACAAGGCCGCCGAGGAACGGAAGAAGCGCGCGCGCCTGAGATCCGAGGGATTGACGGTCGAGGAGGCGCGCGAGGCCGCCGCGCAATCGGCCGGGCTGATAGCCGCATTCGCGCCGATACGATTCACAGGGGCCTCGGCTCGTCTCGGAGAGAAACCTCTCGACGTCGAGATCGTTGGGACCACTCCCTCGTTCCTGCCGGTGCACGGTTTCCGCATCCGCGAGGGCCGCTTCCTGGCGGAACTCGACGAAGCCTTTGCGACCAGGGTATGCGTAATCGAGGAGGCGCTGGCGGCGGAGCTTTTCCCGTTCGGCGGCTGGGAGGGCCGGAGCATCGAGATAGATTCGGAGAGGTATATGATCGTCGGGATACTGGAGGGAAAGCAAAGTACGGAGAAGAAATTCGACATCCTGGATTTCAAGCGTCTCAACAGGCGTATATACATCCCGCTCTCGTGCGCCCTGTGCCGGATAACCAGAGAGCCGCTGGCCGACGAGGTTGACGAGGTCGTCTTCCAGGCGGCCGGCGCGGGCGCGGTCAGGCTCGCGGCCCGCTTCCTGGCCGCGTTTTACGAGGCATCGCACGGCGCCGGGGGATTGCCGGCGTCCGAGCGGGATTACGCCGTGACCGTGGCGCGCGACCTGGTGGAGCAGACCGAGCAGTCGCAGAAGATATTCAACGCCGTGATGTGGTCGCTGGCCGGCGTATCGCTGCTGGTGGGCGGCATCGGCATAATGAACATCATGCTGGCAAACGTGACCGAACGGAAGCGCGAGATCGGCATCCGCAGAGCCGTAGGGGCCTCCAGACTCGACATACTCCGCCAGTTCCTTTCCGAGTCGCTCATCGTGTGCGGCGCCGGAGGGGCCGTCGGTTGCGTCGTCGGCGTGATCCTGACGTTCCTGGTGGCGGCATATACCGGCTGGCAGACCGTGATAGCCCCCGGCGGGATGGCGATATCGCTGCTGGTGGCTATGGCGGACGGGGTGGCGTTCGGCACCTACCCGGCGTGGGCGGCGGCATCGCTGGATCCCGTCGAGGCGCTCAGGGCCGAGTGACTCCCTGTGGCCTTGGGCCGCGCGCAGCCGCGAGTCTCTCCCTGTATTCCTCCTCCAGGCGCCGCAGATCGCGTCTCAGGAAGAGTTTCCTCGCGGAAGAAAGTCTGTCCACGAGCAGCGCACCTTCGAGATGGTCGTATTCGTGCTCGAAGGCCCTGGCGAGCAACCCCGTGGCCTTGTGTTCGACCGGTTCCCCCTTTTCGTCTAGGCAGCGCATCACTACCGAGGTATGGCGCCTGACGTCCCCGCGTATGCCGGGGAACGAAAGGCACCCTTCTTCGGACACGACTCTGCCGGAAGACTCCACGATCTCCGGGTTGACGGCCACGATCGGCCCGTTCCCCTCCTTCCCTATATCGACGACGAACATGCGGATGGAAAGCCCCGCCTGCGGGGCGGCAAGGCCGACGCCCTTCTCCCTACGCATCAGATCCAGCAGGCTCTCCGCGAGCTGCGGAATAGGCGTCCCATCTATGCGCCCATCGGCGATTTCACGCTCCGTTATAGGCCGGGCGACTTTCCTAAGGATCGGATCTGGATACAGAACCAACCGCAGCTCCATGATACGTTTCTCCTCCAGCCTCTCCAGCGTCATCATAACCCACCGGCTAGGCTCCGCGCAAGGAGTGAGGTCCGCTGAATCTACCTCTTGTTGCCTCTCGCCTTGTTGTGGAGTATGGCCCGGAAGAGACTAAGTATGCGTTGGGGCGGAGAATAAGGATATGCAGCTGGTCGCACCCATAACTCATTCGATCGCCCCTCCATCTCTCCCTCCCGCCTCCGCCTCGCAACCGTCCAACCCATAGCGCAACCGGCTCCGCCACTCGCCGATTGCCTTGCAGCCTTCGGCGTGTTAGAATCTATTGGGATAAGCGGATCGTTCGGGGGCGAAATGGTTTCGACCGGATGACCGCGGGACGGTTGTCGCGCGCCGAGGTGGCCCGGAGGCCTCGCTAAACACCGGGCGCAACGAACATGCCAACTCCGAGTTGGCCCTGGCCGCCTAAACGATAGACGGCCCGGCGTCCGGGGCGGCGCCCGCCCGCCCCAGATGCCGTCGCGAAGCGGGCTGGCCGCGGGGAATCCCAGTCCGGGAGTCCCGGCGGCGAGAACCGATCGGACTAGCTCCGCCGAAGGCCCGTCGCCGGGCGCCGGAGGGGCGAAGGCGCGGTAAATACGGCGACTACGCGCGTAGCTGACGCCGCCTTGCGCATCTTGGGACCCGGGTTCGATTCCCGGCGCCTCCATTTTGTACCTTGTTATGCGTTTTGTCTCTTTGCGGAAAATCAATGCAACCAGCGGAATCTTCGGAGTTTGCGTCCGTCGCCGGTTTTTCTTCGTCCCCTCGATTCCGCGAAATTCCTGC
>CALKMO010000168.1 GCA_937991785.1 uncultured bacterium
TTCCGCGGACGGCTCCCCGTCGAGACGGGAGCGAAACCGCGGGCGCGGCTTTCGTACGAGCACCTGTACGGCGCGGTGGTGAAATTCGGTCCGGGCGGCGGGAAGATAACGCCGATCGAACCGAAGGAAAGGACCCCGCTCTCGGTCGGGGTCAACTATGGCGGCATACCGTATTGCAAGGTCGAGGGGGCGGAGTGGGTGCGAGTCGGGATATCGCCGCTCGCGTATCGCAACAGGGACCATATCCGGTGCACGTGCGAACACGCCAGCTTCGGCATGGATTTGCACGGCAGGCTCTACGTGCCTGACGCATTCAGGCAGCGCGTCGAGGTGCTCGACAAAAACGGCAACCTGCTATTCAGCTTCGGCCGCTATGGCAACATGGACGAGTTGGGCGAACCCGGGACGCCGGATCCGGGGCTGGCATGGCCGATACGGGCGCGCGCATCCGACGACGCATGCTTCGTCGCCGACAAGCTGAACAGGCGCATCGTTCGCATGAAGCTCGAATATTCCGCCTCGGAATCGGTCCATATCGCCATACCGTGACGCTGCGGCGGGCGCGAGGCGAGAGGGGCGACGGCGGCACCGGTGCGCGCAGGTGCAGGTACGCGCGTCGGCGAGCTGTGGCTGCCTGCCGTTCGCGCCTGCTGCCTGAAGAAGACGGACGCGGCGCGCCTGTCGCAGATCCGAATGCCGGCCCGAGCACATTGAGACGGGCGGCCGAGAGAGAACTGGGGGGAGGACCATGAGCTGTTCAACCCATAATGATGTCGGAGGAGCGCACAAAGAGACGGCGCCTTCCTCGCTGAAGGAAATAGAAAAGCTGTTTATGGCCATGGCGAAGAACGACGCCACCGACCTCCACCTGAAGGCCGGCGCGCCTCCATTGTTCCGCATACACGGCACAGTCGCCAGGGCCAAGCTCCCTCCGCTGTCCGGCGAACAGGTCGCGCGGCTAGCCGACGAGATCATGAACGAGAGGGACCGCAAGGAGCTCGCCGAAAAGGGCGCCGCCGACTTCGCCTACGGTCTCTCCGGGGCCGGCCGCTTCCGTGTCAACGTCTTCCGTCAAAGGGGCGCGATAAGCGTGTCCGCCAGGCGGGTCAAGACCGACGTCCCGACGCTGGAGGAGCTCCACCTCCCGCCGGCCCTCGCGAAGATCGCCGAGTACGACCAGGGGCTGGTCTTGGTGGCGGGGATCACGGGGTCGGGCAAATCCACCACGCTGGCCGCTCTGATACAGATCATCAACGAGACGCAGCCGGTCCACATTGTTACGATAGAGAATCCAATCGAGTACCTTTACAGAGACGCCAAGGCGTTCGTCAACCAGCGCGAGGTTGGAATAGATGTGCCGGATTTCCACACGGCTTTGCGCTACGTGATGCGCCAGGATCCGGACGTCATACTTATCGGCGAGATGCGCGACGCGGAGACCTTCGAGACGGCTCTGATGGCCGCCGAAACCGGTCACCTCGTGTTCGGCACCATCCATTGTGGCAGCGCCTCCCAGGCCATCGGCCGCGTCCTGGATTTCTTCCCGCCGGACCACCATTACCAGGTGCGCCAGCTCCTGTACTTCAACCTGCGCGCGGTCGTGGTCCAGAAGCTTCTGAAGGGGGCCACCAAGGAGGTTCCGCGCGTGCCGGCCGTCGAGGTAATGTTCTGCAATCCCATAGTGCGCAAGCTGATCAAGGAGAATCAGGACGGCAAGCTCCCCGACGCCATCAGGCAGGGGCGCAAGGACGGCATGCAGGATTTCAACCAGTCGCTGTGCGACCTCGTCAAGGCCGGCCTGATAACGGAACAGACCGCGATGGAGAATTCGTTCAACCCCGAACAGCTCTCCATGTACCTTAAGGGCATCGTGCTGGGGTCGGACGAGGGCGTAATAGGCGGCGGAGGGGAGAGCTGAAAAGCTCCGGCGGACGGGAAAAGGCCGGGAGTAGAAGGGGCCTCGAGCGTCGCTCAGGCGCCAGCCGGGCGCGGGATGCCGGCTCAGGCTTTTCCCCGGCTGGGCCGCCTGGTCGGCAACCGGCGGAGCAGGCAGCGAGAAGAGCCCACGGAGGTGAGCGCGAGTGATAGCCTGCGTGCAGAGGGTAAGCGAGGCGTGGGTACGGGTGGGAGGCAAGGAGATAGCCCGCATAGGCAAGGGAATGCTTATACTGCTGGGCGTACAGAAGGGGGACGGCGAGGCAGAGGCGAGGTGGATGGCTTCGAAAATCGCCGGGTTGCGCGTCTTCGAGGATGCCGAGGGCAAAATGAACCTCGACATGACCAGAGCCGGGGGCGAGGCGCTTGTCGTCAGCCAGTTCACGCTTGCCGGCGACTGTTCGAGGGGCAGACGGCCTGGCTTCGAGCGCGCCGCTCCGCCAGACGCAGCCGAAAGGCTGTACGGGAGATTCTGCGAGATGCTGCAGGGGGAGGGCGTTCGCGTAGGCACGGGACGGTTCGCCGCGAAGATGCAGGTGGGGCTGATCAACGATGGACCGGTCACTTTCGTGATTGAGCGGAGGCCGGAGGCCGGCGGGGCGGCAACGTAAGAGGAAGAACATCAGCCGCTTCTCTTCGAAGGTTGCGCAGGACGGGCCGGAGTCGGGTGGAAGGGGGAAGGCTGGCGGGCCGGGAAGGAGGAATAAAACCGGCGAAGAGTGTCGGCCTGCACGGATGGAAACCGGCCGGTTCGCCTGTCGGGTCACGGCTTCGAATTTCAGCGGAGAGCCATCGAACATGGAAAACCTGCACGCGCCGTGGCGCATAAATTTCATCCTGGCGCCGAAGGAACCGGGCTGTTTCTTTTGCCGCGCCGCATCCGAAACCGACGGGGCTAGGTTCAAAGGGCATCTGATGCTGCTACGCCGATCCGGCATCATTGTCATAATGAACCGCTACCCGTATAACGGGGGCCACTTGATGGTCGCTCCGACCAGACATAGCGGCGATATTTCATCTTTGACGGACGCGGAATGCGCCGCTATCACGCGGGCCGTCCGGACCTGCGCAAAGATTTTGCGGGATAAGATGAATCCAGCCGGATTCAACATCGGGATCAATGTCGGCAAGGTGGCCGGTGCTGGCGTGGAGGATCATCTGCACGTCCATGTCGTCCCGCGATGGCTGGGCGATACGAATTTTATGCCGGTGCTCGCCGGCACTTCGACCGTACCCGAAGCCCTGGACGAGCTGTACGAAAGACTGAAGCCGGACTTCGACACCGCCGCCGGCGAGATATGACCGCCTGCGATGCCGGGATCGCTTCGGCGCGCCGTGTTGATACCCGTGCGCGCTTGCCGATTCGCCCGTCTTGGCTCGCTTAAGTATTGGGCGAAACGAGGTAATCTTCCGCCTCGCGCCAGTGTTTCAGCATTATCTCCCGCTTCTTTCGCATCGCTCCGAGGATGTCCGGGCCGAGCATGAATGTGTCCTCGTCGGCCGGATCGGAAGCCCTGGCGACCATCTCCAGCCCGCCGCGCTCGAGCAGCGCGATCATCTCGTCCGTGTTGTCGAGCTCGTCCCGCAGGACCTCGTACCACTGGAGGATGTCGGGGTCCCCGCTTGTGCGAAGCTTCGGATGCACGAGAGGCGGCCCGGAGAGCTCCTCGCGATGCCGATCCCTGATCAGCTGCGCCATGTAGATGTTGTTCGACGACCGGACCGCCCCGACCCACAGCCGTATCGCCATCGCTGTCCGCGCAAGCCACCCCCGTTCTGGCGCGTCCTTCAGCGACTCCAGCGTGTCGGCCACCTTCCTGGCGGTCGCCAGCGCCGACTGAAGCGGCGCGTTGTAATACCATCCGGAACTCCACGACAGCGGAGCCAGCCCAACGTTGGCCATGGAATGTCTGCCACCGTGGATGTCTATGAAATCCTCGCGCGCCTCCTTCTCGCTCACGTTGAACACGTGCGGCAGGAAGTAGCTCTCCTCCTCCGGCGTCAGCAGGTCAGGCCGTATGACGATGGGCCGGCAGATATATCTCATCGAGATGAAATAGTAGGATCCGAAGCCTCCGGCTATCGCCTCGGCCGACAGCGCCCTGGAGAATTCCTCCCACGCTCCGACCAGAGCGTCGGCGCCCGAGTTTCCGGCCCACCTGCGCGCCAGCGAGTAGAGGAAGTTCACCCTGCCGAGAGGACCTTTTGCGGGCGAAGCGAAGAACTCTTTCGCGGCCTCGACGACTTTCCCCGCGGTCTCCACGCTGTCGGCCATCTTTTGGTACAGCCCGGAGAACGAGAAGGAGATCTTCCGAGCCCCTGAAGTTACCGCATGTTCCAGGGTCTTGACGACCGCCGGGAAATCAACGATCCCCCGGATCGGGCTTGTGTGGCCGAAATGCGTTCCAGTGCCGACTCCGCCTCCCTTCCCCATGTAGACGGTCCTGGCCGGGAGTCCCTCGACGGGCTGGTCGCCGAGCTTAAGAGACATCCTGCCGCCGATCTCGATGTCCACGTCCCCGCCGCCTTCCGCCGCTCCCCTGTGCAGGATCTCGCAGAACTTCGCCAGGTGCCGTACGGCGCCGACCGACTGACAGCGGGACGGTCCGTTCGGACCGGGATACAGCTTCGATGCCCAGCACAGGCCCGAACCGGAATCGTTGATCAGGAATGAGAACAGCTCGAGCTCGGGCACGTTGCGTCTGAGCTCCCGCATCATCCATGCGTATATCTCCGCCGTCCCTTCTCTGTCCGCGCACATGGCATATTCGACTTTCCTCGCCCTCCGCGGATGGTCCACCCTCGGACCGCGAAGGTCCGGGTGCTCGGCGAAAAACGATTCGGGCATGTAATAAGGCTCGACCGCGTGGAACGCCGCGCCGAGACCGCGTTCACGCAGCATCCCCGCCCTCTTCAGGAGAAACTCCCTGTTCCTCTCCGCGTACCCGGGCGGCATATGCTTGGCGATTGCCGGGTGGGGAAAGAACTTGTGGAGCGTTGCGAGGCACACGGCGTATTCGTGCCAGGGGCTTCTGAACGGAGGCAGCTCGTGCCGAGACCTGTCGGCTAGTTGGTCTACATACACCAGAACGCGGCCGTACGGCTTGAGCCCGGCGGCCAGATCCGCGAACCGCTTGAATCCGTCGTCGTCCGTCGCCCCGAAACAGAAAACGAATACCCTGTCCGATTTCTCCGGCATTTTACCTCCCCTCCTTATGCAATCGGCCCGCGCCGGTCATCCCAGACCGCGGGCCGGACCTTTTCGATCGGGTTGCACAATCGCTTTAAACAAATAATTGCCAGCGCGACGGAATCAATCGTTTTTCGCGGAGCGGGCGTGGTTCCGCGGCGGCCGCCGCCCAATGACCAGACAACGGCGCAAGGGGGATATTTCAACCGCGTCCGAAGCCGCGCTGCCGGACAAGATCAGCCTCGGCGCGAGCGGCCTGCGCGACGTACGGAAGAGGATTTTCCGCCGATCGCCCGTCCGCTTGCCGCAGACGACCCGGAACGCGCGGGCGGCCGGCCTGCGGCCCCACGGCGGAACCATCCTTTCGGAAGAGCGTCCCGCTCGGCCTTAAGGAGATCCTCGACGATGCGGTCGGCGTCGGCGATGGACGAAACCATCGGGTCGGTCAGCATGGCCCGGCGCAGGATGTCGCGATCGCAGCTCACGGCCGCCTGCACGGCCAGTTCGTGCGCGTCTAGCACCTGCTCCTGCAGCCCCCGTAGGCCGCGCGGCATCTCTCCGACCGGCCGCGGCCGCGGACCTTTCATGTCCAGGTCGCACAGCAGTTCCAGGAAGGCGTCGTCCGCCATGTTCGTCACCGCCCCGCCGTTGAAAGTGTTCACATAGAATGGCTTGCCTAGTCCTGCGACCATGCTCTCAATAATGTCCGTAGCGTGATCGGGGCCGAACGACTTCATGTAGTCACCTATCGGTGGCCTGCCGGACAGGAAACCGTCCACCTGCCTCCACATCTCATCGTGCCTCTTGTAACGCTCCTCAGCCTCCCATATCGCCAGCGGTGGTATCGGCTCCGGGGTCTTGCCCAGTCCCTGCCAGAATCTGACGTATTCCTTGGTGTGGGCCACGCAGGTAGGGATTTTGCCGAATATGCGGTAGAGCGCATAGCCTATGGAGGCGTTGAACTTCGCCTTGGCCCCGATGTCGCCGCCGTCTGTCTCCCTGGCCGCCGCCAGGCGGATGGACTCCGCAATGGCCGGCATCACGTCCCTACCCTCGTATTCCGCCTTCAGCATCCAGGTGAAATGGTTGACGCCGGCGATCCTCATGTCGAACTTCCGATCAACCTCCTCCGTAAAAGCCCCCTTGTCGGCGATGATGCCGGCGCGGATGGCGTAATTCCGCTTGACGTGCGGCATGTGCAGGCCGTCGCACAATGCAAAGCTCTTCAGGTGCGGCGCATGGCGCCTCAATCCCAGTCCGTTGGCCGCCGTTGGATTTATGTAGTTGATTACCCATGCTTCCGGACAGAGGTCGGAGATGTCGCCGGCGACGCGGAGTATTTCGGGGAATTCGCGCAGCGTCCTGAATATTCCGCCTGGACCGATCGTGTCGCCCGAACACATCCGAATGCCGTATTTCTCGGCCACGGCGCAGTCTATGGCCCGGAATTTCACGCTCCTGTCGGCGAAACTGAGCACCACGAAGTCGGCCTTCTTCAGCACTTTCCGGCGATCGATTGACGCCTCGATGCTCAGGCGGACCCCGTTCGCCTCGACCACCGCCTCCGCCAGCGCCGCCATCTTCCTCATGCGGACCGGATCCGTATCCACAAGCCCCAGGACGCCGGCGTTAAGGTGCGGAGAATTAACCATCTGCCAGATCGCCTGCCGCCCGAAGAAAAGACTGCCCGCCCCAAGGACCACAACCTTCGGCCCGTCCGATCCCTTAGCAGCCATGTTTTTCTCCCTCCCCTGCGTCGCCCGCGCCGTCCCGATCGGCCGTCCGGGCCATCCTCCGCCCGCCGCCATGCAG
>CALKMO010000169.1 GCA_937991785.1 uncultured bacterium
TCCTCTCCCGCCACGGCCCGCGCATCTCGATTTCGACCCTGCCGTCGTCTTTTCGGATCGTCGCGATTCTTGCATCAGCCTCGGCCCCCTTCCCGTCGGCTGCGATCACTTGGTCGCCGGGCCTAAGGCGTAATACGAGCCGCAGGCGGCGCGATTCGCCAACATCCAGCAGGACCCTGTCGCCGGGATCGCGGAGGACGGTGACGAGATCGGGAGACAATATGAGCCTCTGTTCGCGCATCTCTCGCCCTCGCGTAAACCGAACCTTTGTCCGCTCAATCTCAATTCTTGCCGTTCGTCCGCAATCCGTCGCCCGGACTCGCGGCGCCGTTGGCGCGACCGCCGTTTTCATCGCTGCGCAAATCGCATCCGCGACTTGTATCATCCGCGTGGCCGCGCTCTTCTGCCCGGCAGTAATCGTCATCGCGCCAAGGATCCATCGCCCTCGCCACTACGGCCCCGCAGACATCCGCCGCCCCGGCTGCTAAAAGCGCCGCGGCGCATTCAGACATCGTTGCGCCGGTCGTAGTTACGTCGTCAACAAGAAGTATCCTCGTCCCGCGGACGGAACGCGGATCGGGTACCCGGAACGCGCCCCGTAGGTTCATGCGCCGCTCGGCTGCGGGCAACGTTGCCTGCGGCGGCGTCTCCCGTACCTTTTTCAACCATCCCGGCCGAACGGGGATGCCCAGACGCCGCCCAGCCGCCCTAGCCAATTCCTCAGCCTGATTGAACCCCCTGCTTCGGAACGTCGCCGGCGTAACAGGCACAGGCACAACCGCCGTGCATCCGGCATCCAGCCCTGTCTCCAGTATCCTATTGACCAGCAGCTCCGACAGGAGCCTTCCTACGTACAGCCTGCCGCCGAATTTAATCGCCAGCACGATGTTCCTTAGCGGCGGTTCGTACACGGCCGCTGCGACGACCTTAGAGCATTTCATAGTATTGCCGCGACACTGCGGGCATCCATCTATGGGATCGCAATAGATGCCGGCATGGATCGGGGCGCCGCACCTTGTGCACGCCGGATCGCTAATCCTTTTTATCAGAGAGAAACATGCGAAGCATATAAAATGATTCGGAGCGCTTGAGAGGTCCGCGCCGCAAACCTCGCAATGGGCTGGAAACATCAGGTCGAGAAACGCGCGGAAGGCGTGCGCGGCCCTGCCGGATGGTCCGAATAACCGCCCGGCCACCGGGTCAGCGTTTAAGGCGCAATGTTCAGTTGAATGGGCCGAATCCGGAAGCGCGCAAGCCATTTTCCTGCGCCCTGCAGACTTATTCGCCGATGACCTGAACGAACACTTTGCGGCGCCTGGGACCGTCGAACTCGGCGAAAAATATCCCCTGCCATGTGCCGAGCGCCAGCTTGCCGCCCTCGACCGGTATCGTAGCGCAATGACCCAGCAGCGCGGCCTTGACGTGCGCGGCAGCGTTGCCTTCTGAATGCCGGTACGGGCCGTCCCATGGCACCAAGCGGTCGAGCGTACGTTGAATATCGGCGGCCACGTCCGGGTCAGCGTGTTCATTTATGGTGATGCCTGCCGTCGTGTGAGGTACGTAAACGAAGACGCAACCGCGCCTTTTGCCGGAACGGGCAGCAGCCGAGCGTACCTTCTCCGTTATATCTACGAAATCGGTTCGCCCGCCGGTCTCTATTTCGAAAGATTCCATCCCGCGCTTTTCTCCGCCTTCCGCCGCCGCGCCTGCCTTCAAATCCGCGGCGCGCATATCTTCCGTTCGCGCACGAGGAAATACCGCGGCCATATGGCGCGGAGCTCTTCGTTCAGGAAGATTCCGGCCGCGCGCCGATCTCGCTTTTCACCTCGACCCTGGAGCCGCTTACGGACTCGGCAGCCGTTTCGCCCGCGCTCTCGGAATCCGCCGAGATCATGCCCATTTCGCGAAAATACCCCAATATTAGCTCGGCGTCTTCCGCCCTGTACTTCTCAAGCGCGAAACCCGCATGTACGAGCACGTACTCGCCGGGTTTGGCGTCGGGCAGAAGCGAAAGATCCACGCGAACCGTGTTGCCGCCAATGTCGGCCTTGGCCCGCAACCCCTTGACCTCCGTCAACTTTGCCGGTATGGAAAGGCACATAGCCGTATCTCTCCCCCGTATTGGCGGCCATCCTCTTAGACTTTCGGCCGCGCCGGCCTTGCGGATGCCGATATTTACCTCCGGGCACGCGAAGTTGCCAGCAGAAAGCGCCCGTACGGACGCGCCTGCGCGCCGGCCGCGGGGAACTATGGTCGCTGTATCCGTCGGCGCTTATGTTATGTCTGCGCGCGCCGGCCCGCCCGGCGGCGCAGCGCGGCAAGCGCCAAAAACGCCTGCCCCAACGCTATGCCGCCATCCCCGGCCGGAACGCGTAGCGGCGCCAGAACTTTCAGTCCTTCGTTAGCGAGCAAGCCGCTACAGAGATCCAGGAGCAACGAGTTGTGAAAGCAGCCGCCGCCGAGCGCCACTATGTTTATGCTGGTCTGCGAAGCCAGGCGCGAAACCGCCTCGCGGATGCCGGCCGCAAGCCCGCGATGGAAGGCCAGCGCTGCGGCGCCGGGCTTCCTTCCGGCGGATGCATCCTTGGTCAGCTCAAGCATCATCGGCCCGGTGTCTATCTCCAGTTCCGGAGCGAAAAGCGGTTCATCGTCGCCGGCTCTAACGGCGGATATGACGGGGCAATCGTAGGCCGGCGTCTTTCCATCCGGCGACGCGGAAAGATCGTCCGCCCGCACTTCGGATTCTCTCAGACATATCTCGGCTGCTTCCTGCAGCATACACGGCGCTTGTCCTTCGTAACGGTTGCGCAGGCATATGCCGAGTATGGCGGCGGCGGCATCGAAAAGGCGGCCGGCAGAGGACGTTCGCGGGCATCTCGCGTCCCGATCCAGCAACATATGCACGGCGCGTATCTTTTCCGGTTCGATCAAGCGCATGCCCGGCACGTCATCCACCCCGGGGACGGCGCCGCCTCCAGGGGATCGCCGCGCCAGATCGTCCAGAACCGAAAGCGCCATCCGCCAGGGTTCGCGCGAGGCCGCATCGCCGCCCGGCATCCTGCGGATGCACAGGCGCCCGGCGCGGCGGAAGCCGTCCGCGCCGCACACGAGGATTTCGCCGCCCCAGACGGTGCCGTCAGGACCGAAGCCGGCGCCGTCCAGCGACACGCCGATCGTTGCCTCGGACCGGCCGTGTTCGGCCATCGTCGAGGCTATATGAGCGTAGTGGTGCTGAAATTCGAAGACGGGCAGCTCTTCCTTCGCTCCCAGGTCTACGGCGAACCGCGCGCTGAGGTAATCCGGATGCATGTCGCACGCTACCGCCTCCGGCTTTACTCCAAGCAACACCTCCAAGTGCGCCACGGCCTTCTCGAACGAGGCGTACGCCGCAGGATTCACAAGGTCGCCGATGTGTTCGCTTAGAAATGCTTCGTCTCCCCTGGTAAGGCATACGGTATTTTTGAGCTCTGCCCCAACCGCCAGCACCGGCGGCCCGCCTGCGGGCAGCCGAATCGCATCCGGCACGTAGCCTCGGCTCCGGCGTATCACCTGGAACCCCGCGCCGCACTTCTGGACTACCGAGTCGTCGCATCGGATGTGTATCGGCCTGTCGTGCAGGAGGAACATATCCGCGAGGGGCGCCAGGCGGTCGAGCGCGTCGTCGTCATCGTAAGCTATCGGTTCTTCCGATACGTTCCCGCTCGTCATTACGAGCGACCGGCACGGGCAGGATCGGAACAGCAGCTCATGAAGCGGCGTGTACGGCAGGAATATGCCGAGCCTGTAGCAGCCCGGCGCTACGAAACGGCTCAGCCTGTCTGCCGGAGGAGCGTCCGCGCGCGCCGGGACCAGCAGGATGGGCGCTTGCGGCGAGCGCAACAGCCGTTCGTCCTCCTCCGATATCGCCGCCGCGCGCCGCGCCTCAGCGATGTCGGCGCACATCACGGCCAGCGGTTTTTCCTCGCGCCCCTTCCGCCTGCGCAGCTCCAGCACAGCCGCGTCGTTTCTCGCATCGCATGCGAGGTGGAAGCCGCCGAGACCCTTTATGGCGACGATCCGGCCGGCGGCCAGCGCGGATGCGGCGGCGGCCAGCGCCGCGGCGTCGCCGGAAGAGTCGCCGATGCCGCCATGCGCTGTTCCGGCTCCGTCCGCCGGCGCCGCGGCATGGCCGGCAACCGCGTCCGCGCGGGCGCTCGGCGCGCCAGCCCGGCCGGCCGGCGCTCCACCAGCGGATCGCGGCCCTACGGCCGCTCCACGGCTCGGCGCCGCGAACCGGCTGCCCGGCGCCAAAGGCTTGTCATGAAACGCCTCCGCGCTGCCGGATGCCGCATCGCTGCGCTCGGGATAAATCCGTCCGATATCGTCCTCCGCCGCACCGCCCGGGCACGCTGGGGAAGGAACGATACGCAAATGCGGCCCGCACGTCGGACATGCCGTCGGCTGGGCGTGGAACCGCCTGTCCGACGGATCATGGTACTCATGTTCGCAATCCGGGCACATCCGGAACCCCGCCATGGTGGTGTTGGGGCGGTCGTATGGGACTTTCTTTACTATCGTGTACCTGGGGCCGCAAAATGTACAGTTGACGAAAGGATATAGGAATCGGCGATCGGCCGGATCGAGCATTTCTCGGCGGCAATCGGAGCACATCGCCATGTCCGGCGATATAAGCGTAGCCGGCGACTCTCCGGCTTCGGATTCTTCGATGCGGAAGGCGGTTTCTCCGGCGGCCGGTATCAAAGAGACATCGACGCCCTCCACCCTCGCGGCCGGCGGCCCATTGCGCCGGATAGAATCCAGCAGATCTTCAACTTTCTCCTTCAGCCCCTCGGCCTCGATCAGCACGCCTTCGGAATCGTTCCGGACAAAGCCGCCGAGTCCGAGCGCCGAGGCCGTCTTCCATACGAAAGGACGAAATCCCACTCCCTGGACGATACCGCGGACGCGGATCCGCGCTCGTAACCTTTCGGAGGCTCCCGCGCGATTTTCTCTCATGGCGTCGAATTCCGGCTGCTGGCCGCCGTACACGTAGCGCCGTCTCGCTTCTGCGCGCGATCTTCGATTTCGTGCCTCCGAGTGGCCGGGCGCGGAGCGCGGACGCGCGCCTGTACTCGCACCCGGCATACGGATAGGGCACGGAATACGATCGCGCCGGAATCCCGACATCCCGGCCGGCAGCCCGTCAGAAGCGTCACGCCGCCCGCCCGGATGCCGGCCACGCATCTTAGGCGCGCCGGCGCGCGCACGCCTTTTTTTTCCCTTCCTGAACGCACGACCGCACGAACCTGAGCCATGTGCCGAAACCTTCGCCGGTTCTAGCCGACAGTTTCAGCAGCCTAAGCTCTGGATTGACCGAGCGGAGATCCTTGGCGAAGCGGCTGGCGTCGAACGGGCAGAGGGCTGCCAGATCCATCTTGTTGAGCACGGCCACGCGCGTGCGCGGCATCAGGAATATCGAGGGGTACTTGGCCGGCTTGTCATCGCCCTCCGGCACCGAGAGCACCACGGCCCGGGCGTGCTCGCCCAGGTCGAACTCCGCCGGGCATATCAGGTTTCCTATATTCTCAATTATGACCATGTCTACCGATCGGAGATCGAATTTCTCGAGCGCGCCTGCGACTCTGGCGGCGTCCAGGTGGCACGCCCCGCGCGTCTCGATCTGCACGGCAGCCGCCGCGCCGGCCTTGAGCGCCCGCTTGGCGTCTCGGTCGGTCTCCACGTCT
>CALKMO010000170.1 GCA_937991785.1 uncultured bacterium
CCTGCTCCGGCGCCTGAACTTAACCATCTGACAAAAATAGCCTTTCCTAGCTATCTATGTCAGCCCCTTTCAGAATGGCCCCCGTGCGGCCAGCATATGCGGCGAAATCGAACTTCACGCTCATTCTATCGGCCGCCGAAGCCGCAGCAACTTTATCAAAATCCTGCTGCGCCACTCCTTCCAGATAGGTTGTTACAGCCCCTTCAGGTGTTTTCATATCAGCACCAGATGCGAGCAATTGGTCAGATGCCAAAAGACCAACCCAAAGCACAGTAATGACTGCAAAAATTTTCTTAAAAGAAGGTTCCATCGTCTTCCCTTCCAGACGAGCATTATTTCGGGGACTGACGCAGGAGCCAGCCATTTCGCCGGTAGCCTCCCTCAGCTTCAGCGCTGATTATTTTGGCCGGTCCACATGGTCATTCTTGGGCACAAAACCAACCCCGAACCCGAATAGCCGGCCAATCTTTTCCAAGGTTTCGAGCGTGGGATTCGCGGTACCGCCTTCGATCTCTGCAACTTGTCGACGGGTAAGCGACAGCGTCTTTGCGAACTCATCCTGCGTCATGCCGAACCCTCTGCGGATCTCCGCTACCGCACCAGGTAGCCTCAGGTCCCCAGTTCTAGCGCGCTCCGCCAATGTTCGCCGGTTTTCGAGGATCTCGTCTTTCGTCGGTTTCTTCCATCGAGCCATCTAGCGGTCCTTCGCCATCATTGACACGCCGCCAGAACGCTATCTGCTATCTCCATACAGCGTCCCATTGCACGGTCCGTAATGTCCGGAGACGCCCCCAGATCTTTCGCCATGTCCGGCGCGTGCCGCAGATGTTCTGCAAACGCGGAAAGCGCGGCTACTAGCGCACTGTGCTCAGCGGGATCAGGCATCAGTTCGCCGCAGATATGCTTCCAATCAGGAAGATGGTCGCGGCCACTGTCACGCATCACCCCCCATCGGGTGGAGCGAACGATCCCCTCCTTGGCGAGCCGCATGGGCGCGAAATCAAAGAGCGGAGACAGGCGGATCGTGCCGTCCGGGTGCTTGCTGAGAGCCGAATTCCGGCCATGATTGTCAGGATTGCCGAGCGCCAGATTGGCGATGTCGCGCTTCAGGTATTCGACAATGTCCGCAAAGGGATCGGCCGAATATCGGCGCAAGACGCCGATATAGGCCTCATGGGTGCCGACATGGCCGAAATCGGCAACGCCGATCGCCGACACCAAGCTTTCCTGGCCCAGCCGCACGGTTCCGCCGCCTTCTTTCTTCTTCCGGTCGAAACGGGGAATGATCAGGACGCCTTCGGCATAGGTCGAAGGTTCGCTGACATTCAGGCCGATCGCTTGAGCGATCCGCGAATAGAGGGCTTCGCCTTCAAGAATAAGGCGGTCCGAAGGCTCGTTGCTGCGGACCAGCTTGACGATGACATGGCGCACGGCCTCATCATCACCCACGAAGCTGTCGGGATAGTAGAGGCCGTCATTCGCCTGCGTCATCGCAACCTTCGGCCATTCGCCCTGCAGGCCGCTTGAGCCGGAGGCGAGCACTCCGAAGCGATCGGCGGCTTCCATGAAGCGGTCAGAGCGCTCAAGGATATCCGCCTCTGTCACCCCCTGGCGCTCGACACCACACAGCCGTTCCGCTTCGGCGTCCGCCGCTTCCTTGATGCGGATGTTGCCGATGCCGCCCGTTGCCGATCGCAGAAGCAGCGGCAAATCGGAAGCCCGCGAGCCCTCAGGAAGGCCGAGATGCCCGGCAAGCTGTCGCCTTGCATGCCCTTGGGGCATAAGATCCAGGAGGAAGGGCGGCCAGCTTCGGCTATACCGGTTTTCGAGATCGACAGGATAACGGACCGACAAGGCGCGATGATCCCGGACCGTCTTTCCGGCTGCGAACTCCGCCGACGCCACACTAACGAAATAGTCGAGATCGTAGTCGACGATGGACGCGCCCTGGAAACCGGCCGCGCCGTCCTTCAGTTCCAGGGTCGCGGCGTAATGCCACTCGCCATCAAAATGAGTTTGGAGCGTCAGGCGCATTATTGGACCCTTTCAATGGTTCAAATAATGCACTTTTGGTATTTATTCAACTCATCATAGTGGGTTGAATAACTGATGTTTGGCATACCAACCGCCGAACCGGTCTTGAAGGATCTTGTGCCGGCCACCGCTGTCGGCAGGCGGCCACCGCAGATAGAAAATGCCGCATCGCGACTTCATGAGATAGGCCGGAATGAACAAACCAATGTTCCCCTTGGATGTCTCCCCAAGAAAGCCGGCTTTTAACTAATTGATTTTAAAAGAAATGGTGGGCCCGGAGGGAGTGCCCTTCGGACCAGAATTCAACGGCTTGGACTGTCAAACCGCCCATTCCGTCGTCTTTGATACCAAACGGCTTTTTCGCAGATTGTCAAACCTGCAAAGCCTGCATCTCCGCTGACAACTGAAAAGAGAACCGCCGCCCAGGGGGCTACCTGGACGGCGGGGCGAACTAGGGGGCTCGAAGGCGGGTCCCGCTTCAGCGGAGAACAGAAGCATGACCATCGCGGTATCTGGATACCACAAATCCCCCCGGAACGACAACCCCAACTTGGCGGCGGCCCTGAAGCTGGCCCAGGCCGGAGTCCCGGTTTTCCCGGTGTCTCAGGACCGCAAGCCGCTGGTGAAGTGGAAGGACGCGGCAACGGCGGACGCGGCCCAGGTGCGGCGCTGGTGGGGCCGCTGGCCCGACGCCATGCCCGCGATGCCCACGGGCGCGAAGAGCGGTGTCAGCGTCCTGGACGTGGACATGAAGAACGGGAAGGACGGCTTCGCGGCCCTTCGGTCCCTGGGGCTTGATCCTGAAACCCTTAGCCATGTCCGCGTCCAGACGCCCAGCGGCGGCGGCCATATCTATTTCCGGCACCGGAAGGGTCTGACCAATTCGGCGTCCAAGCTGGCCCCCGGACTCGATGTTCGGGGCGAAGGCGGCTATGTCCACGCCCTGGGCGCGGTCAACGGCAAGGGCGCGTTCGAAGTCCTGGACACCCACATTGCCGACGACGTTCTGGGGCTGCCGGAATGGCCCGACGTGCTGAAGCCCGTCCGCCGCGCGGAAGAGCCCGTTCAGCCCATGGCCCCCGACGCCAGCGACCAAGATCGCGCCTGGGCGCGGCGGGAACTGGACGACGTGTGCGCGGCCTTGGCGGACGCTGAACCCGGCGGGCGCAATCACGCCCTGAACGAAGCGGCCTTCCGCCTGGGGGGCGTGGAAGCCCTGGGGCTCTTGGACGGCAACGAAGTCGGGTTCCGGCTCTTGGCGGCTTGCGCGGCCAATGGGCTTCTGTCCGAAGACGGCAAGGAAGCCTGTCTGGCGACGATCAAGAGCGGGCGGAAGAGCGGGCGCAAGGTCCCGCGCTATCCCCCGGACCCGGACGTGGACCTGGACGAATGGTTCGACGATCTGGACACCCCCGACGACCTGGACGCGGAAATTGCCCGCATCCTTGGCCTTGACGATCCGACGCCCCCGGCGGCGGGGAAGCTCACCTTCAGGACGCCCGACGATTGCGCGGCGGAAGCCCCGCGTGGCTATGTCGTGAAGGGCCTGATCGCGCCTGGGCAAATCGGCTGCATCTTCGGGGACCCTGGGGCGGGCAAGAGCCTGATCGCCCCCAGCATCGGCTATGCCGTCGCCCAGGGGCGGGAAACCTTCGGACTCAGGACCAAGGCCGCGCCCGTGTTCTATGTGGCCGCCGAAGACGAAGCGGGCATGGGCTGGCGTGTGCGGGCACTCAGGGCCGCCCATGGCAGCGCCCAGGACTTCAAACTGGTTGGGGGCGTCTCGAACCTCTTCGCTAAGGAGTCGCCCGATCTGAAGGAACTGCGGCAAGCCGTGAAGCGGGACCGCCCCGGCCTGATCGTGATCGACACCTTGGCAATGGCCTTCCCCGGCATGGACGAAAACAGCGCCGAAGGTATGGGCCGAGTCGTCGCCGTGGCGCGGGCGCTGACCAAGTGGGGCGCGGCGGTCATCCTGATCCACCACGGGACAAAGGCGGAAGGGAACACCCCGCGCGGCCATAGCCTCTTGAACGGGGCGCTGGACATGGCCTTGCACCTGACCGCCAAGGACCAGAACGGGATTGTCCGGGGCAAGCTGACGAAGAACCGCAACGGCTCTTGCGACCTGGACATTGCCTTCACCATCGGGGTTCACGGGTTCGGCCCCGACGACGACGGCGACGAAATTCAGGCGGCCTTCGCCGAAGAACTTGCACCCGGCGCGGCCATGCGGACGCCCAGCTTGTCGCCGACGGAACGGGCGGTCTTGGCGGTCTTCGCGCGGCTTGCGGACGGCGCGGCTTCTGTCGGGCGGACGGCTCTTCGGGAAGCGGCCATGGCGGATGCAGCGGTTTCGTCGGCGGACAGTCCCGCCAGCCGGAAGGACACGTTCAACAGGGCGTTGAGAGGACTCGTGCGGAAGAACCTGATCGACGCGACGGGGGATCAAGTGGCCCTGTTGAGACCGGCGGACGATCTGACGGACGACTTTGACGACCTGGACGAAGAGGGGACGGACCCGTGAGACCGAGACAGACCGAGACCAAGGCGAGACAAGTCTCGATTGTCTCACCCCGGCAAGGCACCGGGAGGCGAGACAGACCGAGACAAGCCCCTTTAGGGGCTGTCTCACTGTCTCACCCGCTGCCCCGCGTCCTGCATGTGTT
>CALKMO010000171.1 GCA_937991785.1 uncultured bacterium
AAAAAATACGCGCCACACTGCTGATAGCCACAAACGACGCCTTCAGCCACAGCAAGTACCTGAGAGAGGTGATCAGGCAGGTCTATAGCCCCAAGCTCGGCATACTCTGGGACGTCGTCCATCCCATACGCGTTCTGGAACAGGTCGAAGATACCTACGAGGTCATATGCGATCACGTCCGGCACGTTCACGTCCATGACTTGGCCTTCAATGAAGACCGGACCCAGGTATTCCTCGCCGAGCCCGGCCAGGGATTCGTGCCGTTCGGAAAGATAATCGAACTGCTCAAAGGCGACGGCTTCCGCGGATACCTGTCCGTGGCCGTTACCGAAAAACAGCCCGACCCCGACCGTATCCTGCCGGCCTATGCCAAATTCCTAGGCTCGCTTCTCAACCTGTCCACGAAGAAGAAATGAAGTGCGCGCGGCGTTTTAAGGGTGCCGATCCGAACCGCGGCAAGCCGTCTTGTATTTCGGCCGGCGGGATTTCGCCGCGAGGTTCCTGGAAGCGAGGCGCCGAAGCTGTTTCTCCTGCGCGCGGCCGAGGCGTGCGCCCGCAGCCGGGGGGATAGCGTCGCGGCGTTCGCCGTTACGACCCGCAGCTCCCGGGCCGCAGCCTCCGCGACAGCATCCGCCACGCCCACCGAAAGTCGCCGGCTTCCGGCAGGCACAACATGCCGAGCGATTTCGTCATCCGGGCCATGCAAAACATCAGCACAAGCAACTGAACGGCGGCGGCGGCCAGGGTCGCCAATGCCAGTCCATGACTTCCCCAGCATCGGACGAAAGGAATCGTCGCCGCGGCCAGGCAAACCATTCCCGAACATTCCGCCGCCGACGCCAGGCCGGGACGACCGAAGGCGCGCAGCTCGGCCGACACGATTGCGGACGCCGCGGCCGGCAGCGCGGCCGCGCATAGGATTTGGCATATCGAACCGGCCGGCGCGAAGTTCGCGCCGAATATGGCCGGCACCGCCCACGGCGCGAGGGCGGCCAGCGCGGCGGAGCACATCGCGCATCCAAGCAGGGCCAGCCGAACGTAACGGGCCGCGCTGCCGAATCCCGCCCCTTCCTCCTGGTCGCGCGCCACCGCCGGGAACGCCGCCACCGCAACCGCTTCGCCGACCAGCATCACGCCGGCAGGCATAGCCCTGGCGACAAGGTATTGTCCATAAGCCCCGACGCCCAGCAGCCACGCTCCGACCACCGTGTCGGCCTGCCGCCCCAGCATCAGGAGCACTCGCCCCAGGTAGGACCTTATGCCGTAATGCCCGAGCTCTCCGAAGGGGAGGGGACCGGTGGATCCCCGACGGCCGATCGAGAAGCCGGAAACGGCCGCCGCCACGGCGAATACGGCGAAATAGGACGCCGTGTAGGCTACCGTAACCGATCCTACCTCGGCCATCCCCAACGCCCATAATCCCGCTATCGATGTCGCGAGCAGAAGCGCCCTGGACACAGGTATAAGATTGTAGCCCCGGAGGTAACCGGCGCCCTTGAGCGCGCCCATGACATTGAGGGTCGGAAAAGCGGCGAGCAGGTAAAACCCGAATATCCTGGCCGGCGACACGAGATGCGCTCCGCCTCCTCCCAGAAACAGCGGAAGGGCGAAGAACAGTATCGTGCAAGCCGCCGCGCCCTGAACGAAACCGGCCGCGATCGCAGCGCGCCACAACCCGCGCAGCGGCGCATCCCTGCGCGATGCGCCATAAGCCGCGGCATCGGACAGCCCGAGCTCGCCGATCGTGGCGAACAGGGACGGCCAGAGCAGCACCGTTCCGAGCTCGCCGCGTCCGACCTCGCCGAGCGCCCGCGCCGTCAACATCCCGTTGACGAACGCCAAGGCCTGACAGATGACCCCAGCCGCAAGGGTTGTGAGAAAGCCGCCGCGGTTCCCTTTCGACTCGCTCATTCGAAGCACTATACAGTCCGCCCGGTCTCCTCGCAAATCTCTGGCGCAAGCGCAGCCGAAGAAGGCTCGCGCCGGCCGGCGCCTATTCGAGGGACCGAATCGCTTCCGCGGAGGCTGCGCATCCGGCAGGGTCGAACTCCAAATCGGAACATGCGTTGGGGATTGCCGGACGCATGGCCCGCTCGGTTAAAGGGCAGGGGCCGGCCCGCGCCGCGCTACTGGATCATGCGGCGTATTCTGGCCGAATAGGTTCCAACCAGCCTCGCGGCGTCCTGCTCCGTCTTGGCCTCGGCTATGATCCTAAGGACGGGCTCGGTATTCGACGCCCTCAGATGGACCCACCGATCGTCCCAATCTATTCGCAATCCGTCGCTGGTATCCACCTTCACGGCGCCCTTAGCCTCTCTGGCGAGCTCCCTTACGGCGCGGCGCCCGAGCGCCGGCGGGCATTCCTCCTTCGTCTTTATCATATGATATTTCGGCAGCTCAGCGGCTATTTGCGATACGGGGCGGCCGTCGCGCGCCGCCATTTCGAGCACAAGCCCTATCCCGACCATCGCATCCCGCCCGTAGTGGACTTTCGGATATATCACTCCCCCGTTGCCCTCCCCCCCTATCAGCGCGCCGGATTCCTTCATCGCCTCCGCCACGTGCACCTCACCCACCGGCACTCGGTAGACCTCGGCGCCGGCCTCCCTCGCCGTGTCTTCCGTGGCGCGACTGGTGGACATGTTGATGACGACCCTCGCCCCCCCGCCCCCGGCGCGCGACAGCACATACCTTGCGACCATCGCCAGGGTAAGTTCCTCGCCCAGGAAGCTTCCGCTCTCTGAAACTATCGCGAGCCGGTCGGCGTCCGGGTCCATGGCGAACCCGACATCCGCGCCGGTCTCGCGGGCGTGACGGCAGAGATCCTGGAGGTTGACGAACGTAGGCTCGGGCGTGTGCGGGAACCTGCCGTCGGGCTTGCAATGTATCGGCAGTATCTCGCACCCCAGCTCCCTGAGCAGCAGCATCGCCACTCCGACGCCGGCCCCGTTGCAGCAATCCAGTGCTACCCGGAACCGCCTTGAACGCACCAACTGCACGTCCAGGACCGCCAGTATGTGGCTGACGTGATGGGCCTCCGCATCGGAAACTATCTCGACCCCTCTTAGCCTGTCCCATGGACACCTTATGAAATCGCCGTTGTAGTAGGTGTTAAGGAGATCGCGGCCTTCCTCGGCGTTCAGGTATATGCCGTCGGACCTGAAGAACTTGAGCGCGTTCCACTCGATTGGATTGTGGCTCGCCGATATGACGATGCCCCCATCGGCCTTCAGGTGTTCTATCATCATCGTCGCTGTGGGCGTAGCGACGATACCGACGTCGAGTATGCGGCATCCGGTCGAGAGCAGCCCGCCGAACACCGAGTGTTTCACCATGTCTCCGGAAACCCTGGTGTCGCGCCCAACCACCACGGTGCCGGAATTCAGATAAGTCCCGAAAGCCTCCCCCAGCCTCGAAAGCAGGCTCGGCGTCAGCGAGCGGCCAACTATGCCCCGCACGCCGGACACCGATATCATCAGGTCGCTCATCACGCTCTGGGTCTGAGTGCTTCCACCTCCTCCGCGCGCGCCCCCGTCTTCCATGAATCAGCCCTCCCTTTGGCTCAGTGCATAAGGCGGGCTCGGATCAGGGCGGACGCAAGTCCCGCTAGCGAAAGAGGCGGGGCGCCCGCCGCGCCAAGGCCCTGCGTCATGATGCGCAGCCGTTTTTGCGCGACAAAAACGATCCGACCTTTCCCTTCCTGCCGCCTTTTCTGTTCCCCCCCTTGACTTGTCGCCGCCGCGTCCTTTCCGGACCCTTCGCCAGGACGGTGCAGCAGGAATCGCCATGGACAGGAGGCCCGACCCGATGGGAGCGGCCGGGCGGCGGAATCGGCAGGGCCGGCGTCGCCGTCAGACGTGCGATGCCTCCTCGAGGAAGCCCTCCAGCTTGCGGCTGCGGACGGGGTGCTGGAGCTTGCGCAGCGCCTTCGCCTCGATCTGCCGCACGCGCTCGCGAGTCACCTTGAACCGCCGGCCCACTTCCTCCAGCGTATACGTGTACCCGTCGCCCAGGCCGTATCTAAGCTTGATTATCTCCCTCTCGCGGAACGTCAGCGTCTGCAGGACCTGCTCGATTTTATCCTTGAGCATCTCGTAGGACGCCACCGATACCGGCGACTGGGCCGACTTGTCCTCAATGAAGTCGCCGAAGTAGCTGTCGTCCGAGTCGCCGATGGGGCGGTCGAGGGACGTCGGGTGCTTGCTTATCTTAAGTATTCGCCTGGTCTCGGCTATCGAAAGGTTGGCTTCCATCGCCAGCTCTTCCACCGTAGGCTCGCGGTGCAACTCCTGAACCATCTGCCTGGCGATCTTGCGCAGGCGGCTCATGGTCTCTATCATGTGTACCGGTATCCGTATCGTGCGCGCCTGGTCAGCTATCGCGCGGGTTATCGCCTGGCGTATCCACCACGTGGCATAGGTCGAAAACTTATACCCACGCCTGTATTCGTACTTCTCCACGGCCTTCATTAGGCCCGTGTTGCCCTCCTGTATGAGATCAAGGAAGGACAGGCCGCGGTGGCGGTATTTCTTGGCTATTGAGACGACGAGCCGCAGGTTGCCGGCGGAGAGCTGTTTCTTGGCCGATTCGTAGGCCTCGTACCTTCGGTCCATCTGGAGCACGCGCATGTGCAGATCGTCGGGCTCCTCGGCTACCTCCATCACGATCCGTTCTATCTCTTTTTTCAGGCGTTCCGCCTTGCCGGCAAGATCCTGCTTGCCTTCCAAATCCTTCAGCTCTCGGGCATACCGCTGAAGGTTCTCGTCAAACTTGCGGAGGCTGTTCATCATTGGAAGCAGGCGTTTGGTGCGAATTCCAAGCTCTTCCAGCAGCCGCGCCGCCGACAGGCGATGTCGGTTCAGGATGTCGCGAAGGCGTTCGCGCTCTTCCGGCGGAGTCCCCGGGTTCCTGATCTTCGCGAATATCTCGGAATTGACGGCGAGGATGCGGCGGAGCGTCTCCACGTGGCCGTCCTTGCGTTCGAGCACGTCGTCGCGCTCCAACCCCTGGCTGGCATTCGTCTGCACGGCTCGGTCGAACGACATGTCGGCCCGGTTGATGCCCTCGTATATCTGAACGGCCTTACGGATAACGTAGTCGCTCGACAGCACCTTGCGCCGGAACGCGCGGTTCATCACCTCTATGGTCTTCGCCAGCTTTATTTCCTCCTCGCGCGTCAGCAGAGGAATGGCGCCCATTTGCGACAGATACATGCGGACAGGATCGTAAAGCTCCCGCCCCTCGGCCTCGTAAGTTATGACCTCTTCCTCATCGGCCAGCTCGTCCGCCACGACGACCGTCCGTTCCGCGTCGCGGTTCTTTATCTCCGCTTCCTCGCCTATCTCTATGCCGTTGTCCTCCAGCCTTATGAGGACATGGTCTATTTGCTCCTGGGTGTGGATGTCGTCGGGCAGCGCGTCGTTCAACTCCTCGTAACTCATCGCCCCAACGTCCCGGAACCGCGCGATTATCTTCTCGACCGCATCTTCCTGTTTCGGAGAAAGCGCGCCAGACGCTTGTATTTCCCTGGCATCCTTCGCGATCGTTTCAACTTGTCCGTTCAACTCTGTTCCTCCCTTGCCCTTTTCCCGTCTCGCGCACCGGTCCCGCCCGGCCGTCGCTCGGGCCGCCGGAGCGGTCCGACTATGCGCCTGTCTCCATCAGCCCCTCAGTCTTGAGCCTCCGTCTCTCCATCCTCAGGACTGCGGCCTCTTCTTCCATGCGGGCGGCCTCTCCGCCATCGCCGCCCAGCCTGGCCGCGGCGGCGCGGCGCTCCGCCTCCCTGATCCGCGCCTCCAGCCTCAGATCCAGCACCCTCTTGATTCGGAAGCGGAATTCTTCTTCTTCCGCCATCCTCTTCGAAGCGGCCGGCGGCTCCGCCAGCATCCTTATCGCCAACCGCTGCGCCTCGGGATCCTCGATGTCGCGCACCAGAGCATCGGCCGGCCCATCACCAAGGCGCCCGGCGGCATACCAACTCAGCAGCCGGCTACCGATCTCCTGAAGGCTCGGGCGGCTGAGCGACGTGAGGTCCACGCGAGTAGCGGCCCGCTCGACAAAAGACGGCCGGCGGAGAAGCATTTTCAGCAAATCCTGCTCGGCGGCCGCCAGAGTGTCCGTCGAACCCGCGCCGCCTCCCGGCCTCATATCGTCCGGCGGAACCGCCGTCGCCTCGGCCGCCACAGGATCGCCGGCCGTCGCCTTGACCGCCGGGAACCTCAGATCCTCCTCCCTCAATCCCAACCTCTCGGCCACCCGCCGCCGCAGGATGTTCCTGTGCAAGGCGTTGCGCGCGCACGCGGCCGTCTCCATCAGGTCGCCTGCTATCTCCGCCAGCGTTCGGGCGTTTGCCAGGTCCTTCCCGGCGACGGCGGCTTCGAACTTGAAATCGAAAAGATCCATCGCCCCCTCCAGCGCCCGCGCGAATGCCTCGACGCCCTCCGACAAAAGGAAATCGCAGGGATCCTTCGAATCCCCGGGCAACCGCGCCACCCTCGCGGGCACGTCCTCCGCCAGCAGCACGGGGAGCGACCTCAGGCTCGCCTTCCTTCCCGCCTCGTCGCTGTCGGTGAGCAGCACCAATTCGTCGGCGTACCTGCACAGCATCCTCACATGATCGCGAGTCAGCGCCGTACCCATTATGGCCACCGCGTTCCCGATGCCGAACTGGTGGCACATGATCACGTCGGTGTATCCCTCGACTAGGATCGCCCGCCGCGAAGAGCTTATCGCCGCTCTGGCCTGGCAAAGCCCGTATATTATCCTCCCTTTGCTGAAGACGGGCGACTCGCGCGTGTTCAGGTACTTGGGTTCTCCATCTCCCAATACCCTCCCGCCGAAGCCCAGTATCCGCCCTTGGATGTCCGAGATCGGAAACATCACCCGGTCTCGGAAATAATCGTAAAGCGTCCCGTCATCGCCCGCCCCGGCCAACCCGGCCCGCTCTATCGCCTTGTCCGGCGCCCCCTTGCGTCGAAGATATTCAACGAGTCCGCTCCCGCCCGGCGCATATCCCAGCCCGAATTTCTTCCAGCTCTCCTCGCTTATCCTGCGCCCATTCAGGTATTCCCGCGCCCTACGCCCCGCGTCAGAATGCAGCCGCTCCTCAAAATATGTGGCGGCGGCAGCATTCAGCCGAAAAAGATATTCCTTCCACTCCGTCCACTTCCGATATTCGTAGGCTTCAGCGCCACCATCGCCACGCCTGGGGGGCACGATGTTGGCCCGGCGCCCCAGCGTCTCCAGCGCCTCGCGAAAATCCACCCTGTCCGATTCCATAACGAAAGATATGACATCGCCCCCCTTCCCACAGCCGAAACAGTGAAAAAACTGTCCATCCTGATTGACGCTGAACGACGGCGTTTTCTCCTTATGAAACGGACACAACCCCTTCCAGTTACGCCCGGCGCGCTTCAACGACACCCCATAGGACTGGATCACATCCACGATATCGTTGGCATCCTTTACAGCCCTCTTGTATTCTTCCCAAGCCCTGTCCGACGTCGCCATATCCCATCATCCGCCACTTCGCGCTCCCGCTGTCCTTCCAGACGCGTCTACGTTTCCATCCTACTTGTCCCGCTCCTACAAGGTCTCGTCTTGCCTCCTCATCTAAAGCTCCGTTAGCTTTTGTCCGGTTCCTTTATTCTTCTTCTCTACAGGATAACACGGCCGCGCCCCAGTCCGTTAAGCAGTCGATTGCGTCCAAAAATCGCTTCGTGAAATAAAAACTTCCGCCCCTACGGACTGCGAGCAGGATTATGAAATGCCTTCGCTATGGAAGCGATATTAAACATCTTATGCCCCTTATCTTAACATACCCCACTTAACAAACTCAAGTATCGCAAAAAAACCACACGTTTCGCCCGATGTCAAGGGCTATGCACATGTTCGTTAAATGTTGCATTCGGCATCCTATTATTTTAGCAATATGTTACGCACAAAAAAATTTTCTAAACTTCTGGAAGGGCCGAATAGAGGACGCTCCTCAATAATGGCTTTGTTGCATGATTTGCGCTATAACTCTATGCACAACAATGGCTTGAGTGAAAACACGCTTGCGGCGAGATTGCGTTATAACTTTTTGCTTGGCAACGCCTTGCGTCTTTTATGCAATAAAGCCGTTTCTAAGCAACAAAATCTGGTTTTCATTAATGTTTGGAAGACTATTCAAAATGCTTGGAACTAGTTCTCTATACTAGTATAGTAACCTCCTATATAACAATGAGTTATGGATAAAGCGTCGTGTTCTTCGACTAAGCATATTGGTTCCTAGATAGGATTCAATCCCTTGATTGCTCTCAAAATCTGTAGGTATTGGCTTCCCAACTGGTTAAATGCACTTGATGATATCACTTCTTCCGCAACTTGCGCTCAACTGACTTGCCCTGCGATGTACTTGGCTTTTGCTCTGGTTTTGCTAGTTGCGGAGGCGTTACCGATTTGCAACACTCTTTCGAAGCCTGCGGAGCTGTAGCGGATTGTTTGACGGGTTGCGCTCCAGGGACGACACAATCTCCCCGCCAGAGGCATTGCATCTGGTCGCAATCTTTTCGTTTCTCCGTGGAAAAGCACGGGGAATATCCTTCCGCAACTTGTATCTGGCGTATAAGATCGGTCTTATTATCCGCGGGGTTGTTCACTCCCTTTTCTTTCGCGACCCTTTTGATCTCCTGCAAATCCATAACTTCAAGCCTCCTTTCGAATTCCTGCCAAGGCGATGCGCCACCCAACAGCTATTCCGGTATAAGACCTGATTCCAGCGCCAATATAAGCAACTTGTCGCCGGAACCATTCCGGAACTCCAACCGAAACGATCCTATTTTATCAATTCCTCCATCACATGTGCAAGTGAAAATTTCGCAAAAAGCATTATTATCTTTAGATGCTCTGCCGTTGCAGTTGACATCCGAGGCTAGAAGAGACATCCTTTAAGTAATCGTCTTGTCGCTTTAATGAGCCGTAAGGATGAAAACGTCAGAAGGGAACCTGGCGAAAGACTTCAGACCGGGAGCGAACCAGCCGGAACCTTGGATAACAGGCAGGATTTGGGAGAACGGACATCGCGTTAATATAAGGGGGAAAACGTAAAGTGGCAGAGGAGAGCAACCCGAGAGAACAGGGCTCTAAGATCACGCTGAGAGCCAAGGACTACGCTCAATGGTACCAGGACGTAGTGCGGTGCGCCGATCTGGCCGAGCCGGCCGAGGTGGTGCGCGGGTGCATGGTGATAAAACCGCACGGGTACGCGATCTGGGAGAAGATACAGGCCGAGCTGGACAGGCGTTTCAAAGCGCTTGGCCACCAAAACGCCTATTTCCCGCTGTTCATCCCCGAATCGTTCATCCGCAAGGAAGCCGAGCACGTCGAGGGTTTCAGCCCGGAGCTGGCGGTCGTGACGATCGGCGGCGGCAAGGAATTGGCCGAACGCCTTATCGTCCGGCCGACCAGCGAAACGATCATCGGGCATTTCTTCTCCAAGTGGATTTCGAGCTACCGCGACCTGCCGCTCAAGATAAACCAGTGGGCCAACGTAGTCCGATGGGAGATGCGGCCTCGCGTGTTTCTGAGGACTACCGAGTTTCTTTGGCAGGAAGGACACACCGCCCATGCGTCGCACGAGGAGGCGGTCGAAGAAACCCTGCAGATGCTGAACGTGTACGAATCGTTCGCGCGGGAATTCATGGCCATGCCTGTCATAGCGGGGCGGAAAACTCCTTCCGAAAAGTTCGCCGGGGCTCTGACCAGCTATACCATCGAGGCGATGATGCAGGACGGCAGGGCGCTCCAGGCAGGCACCAGTCACGACCTGGGCCAGAACTTTGGGAAGGCTTTCGATGTGAAGTACCTGAGCAAAGAGGGCAAGCTGGAATACGTATGGCAGACATCCTGGGGCGTCTCGACTCGTCTGATCGGCGGCCTGGTCATGTGCCACTCGGACGACAACGGCCTGGTCCTCCCGCCGAAACTCGCCCCCATCCACGTCGCCGTCGTCCCCATCTACAAGAGCGACGGGGAGCGGACGTCCGTCCTGGAAGCGTGCAACAAGCTCGGCGGGGCTTTGCGCAACCGCGGTCTGTCGGTCATCGTTGACGACCGCGACGAATGCAAGCCCGGGGCGAAGTTCTTCGAGTGGGAGCGAAAGGGCGTGCCGGCGCGGGTCGAGATCGGCCCGAAGGACCTCGCGAAGGGCCATGTCGCCGTCAAGAGGCGCGACGGGGGGGACAGGTTCTTCGTCCCGCGCGACGGCGCTCCGGACAGGATCCTGTCGCTCATGGACGAGATACAGGATTCGCTGCGGAAGAGGGCCTTGGAGTTCCGCGAATCGCACACCAGGACGTGCGATTCGTTCGCCGAGTTCGTTGAGATCATGGCCGGGCCGGAAGGCTTCGTGCGGGGCGGCTGGTGCGGAGACGCAGCCTGCGAGGCGAAGGTCAAGGAAACCACGAAAGCTACCATCAGGTGCATACCGCTTAATAACCCGAAGGAATCGTGCCCCTGCATGGTGTGCGGGAAACCGGCGGAAGAGCGGGTCATATACGCCAAGGCGTATTGATCAGGCCCTCGCGACGATCCGCCGCCAGGGATGCCGGCGGGACGGCCGGCCGCCGAACCGGGGGCGCGGCTCGCGCCGCGCGGCGAATCCGGCGGGATCCCATGTTGCGCTCGACCTTCATACACCTGGGCGGCATAGGGCCTTCCCGCGAGAAGGCGCTGTGGGCGCGCGGCGTCCGGTCGTGGGACGAGCTCAGGCGCGCGGCCGAGGTCGGCGAATCGGGAGAAGTGCGCGAAGATGTTCGGCGTATAGCAGCCGGCGTGTGGAAAGCCGCCGCCGGCGCGCGGCGCGACGGGGCGTTGAAGATTCCGAACGCGCGGCGCGAAAGGCTGCTGGAGGAACTGCGCGCGAGCGAAGCGGCGCTCGATGCGGGCGACGCCGCCTTCTTCGCGGACAGGCTGCCCATGCGCGAGCGATACCGCCTCGCGCGCGACTTCGAAGGCCGAATCTGCTTCCTCGATGTCGAGACGGATTCCGTCGCCGCCGGCCGGCCGCCGGCCGTAACGGTGGCGGGGATATACGACGGCGCAAGCGCGCGGGTCTTCGTCCGCGGCGCCGACCTCGACGATCTGCCCGAAGTCCTGGCCGCCTACCCGGTCTTATGCACCTTCAACGGCGCGTCATTCGACATCCCATGTCTGGAGGCGGAATTCGGCCGCGGCTTTTACGGAGGCGCGCATATAGATCTGCGCCCGGTACTCGCCGCCGCGGGCCTCAGAGGCGGACTCAAAGCCGTAGAGGAGCGAGTTGGGATTCTCCGCCCGCCCGCGGTGCGCGGCCTTAACGGCTTCGATGCGGTCGGGCTATGGCACGAAGCGTCCGCGGGGTCGGAGGCCGCGCTGAAGCTTCTGGCGCGCTACAACCTCGCCGATACGGTCGCGCTCAACGCGCTCCTCCGCCTTGCCTGCAACCTCAGGATATCGGCCGACGGCCTGCCGTTCCGGCGTTTCGACCGCATGGACGACCCGGCAGCGGAAGCGGCAGTAGAGGACGCAGTCCGCGCCATGCCGCGCACCTAGAGCCGCCACATATCGAGTCGGTCCTTCCTGCCGGATTCCGCCGCTTAGATGAGGCCGCCGCCCGCCTTCCCCTCATGTATCGTCAATAATCATGGCTTATAACATGGGGCCGACAAGGGCCGCGCGGCCGCAAAAATTTTTGAACCTTAGCGCTGCGGTTTCGTTTAACGGAATGGTGGAGAAAAACGGCGGTCGCGAAGGCGGAGCATGCCGCTCCGGGGGGCGGTCGGATGGACGCGGGAGAGCATCCGGGAACCGGCGCGAAGGGACTTCCGGGGAAGGCCGGAGCCGGCAAGGAGCGGCGGTCGGGCTGTCTGCCGTCGCCCGTCGTCCGGACCCGGTCCTCTGCCCCGAGGAAAAACGGACTTCCGCGCAGGGGTGGCGGCGGTCCCGGCGGAAGAGACGGCGCGGACCGGCGGTTCGCCTTGGACGAGTCGTGGAAAGACTACATCAGGGCCGCGGTGGCGGCGGCGAGATTGTCAAGGGTTCTCGATACGTAGCGGCGGAGCGGTCGGCGAACCCGAGGCGGCAACCCGCCTTCGGTCTCCGTCCTCCCGTCTCAGAGTCCTTCCCTGCCCAGGCCACGACTCCTAGTTTCGAAGGCATGCCCCGGGGCGCCGCGCACCAAGTTCCGGACAACGGCCCAAAAGCCCCGACCCAAAGCCTGAGCGCCTAGCGCGTCTCAGGATCATCGCGAGAAGAGCATCTCCGCGTATGTGGGCAGCGGCCAGATGCGGGCGTCGACGACCGCCTCAAGCGCATCAACTTCGGCCCGCAGCTCCGCCATCGCCGGGATCACCCTGTCGCGGAACGCGGCGGCGCGTTTTTCCGATCCCTCGACTGCCGCGGCCTCCCGCTGCGCCGCATCGAGCTCCTCCAACCGCGCCGCAGCCTTCTCGATCCTTTCGGATACGGCCGCAAGGGCTTTTTTCGCGAAGCCGGCATCCGCGCCCGCTTCCTGCAGGGCGGCGAGCTGGCGCGCGAGGCCGCCGGCGTACTCCACCGCCGCCGGAAGTATCTGGCGCCTGGCCATGCTGCACGCCGTCAGCGCCTCGATGTTTATCGTTTTGGAGTAGGCATCCAAGAGTATCTCGTGCCTGGCCAGCATCTCGCGCCTGCTCAGCACGCAATGCCTCTCGAACAGGTCGAGGGTTTCCTTTCCCTTCAGCACGGCCAGGGCGTCCACCGCGTTCTTGAGGTTGGGAAGGCCGCGCCTGCGGGCCTCCTCGATCCACTCTTCCGAATAGTTGTTGCCGTTGAACACTATGCGCTTGTGCTCGCGCGCTATGCGCTGGAGTATCTTCTGAGCCTTCGCGTTGACGTCCCTGGCGCCATCGAGTTCGTCAGCGATCTCCTTCAGCACGTCGGCGACGATGATGTTCAGCATGAACATCGGCCCGGCGCAGGACATCGAGGACCCCACCATGCGAAACTCGAACTTGTTGCCGGTGAAGGCTAATGGGCTGGTCCGGTTCCTGTCGGTCGAATCCTTGGGGAGCGGCGGCAGGTGGGATACGCCGATCTTCAGGACGCCGCCGCCCTTCGACCTGCGCGCGCCTCCGCGCTCGAGCTGTTCTAGTATATCGGTCAGCTGGTCGCCGAGGAATATCGAGATTATCGCCGGAGGCGCTTCGTTGGCTCCGAGGCGGTGATCGTTGCCGGCGGTGGCCACGCTCGCCCTGAGCAGCGGGGCGTATCTGTCCACCGCCCGTATGAGCGCGCAAAGGAAGATAAGGAACTGGGCGTTCTCGTGCGGCGTCCTGCCCGGATCGAGCAGGTTCTGGCCGTCGTCCGCGTGGATGCTCCAGTTGTTGTGCTTGCCCGAACCGTTCACCCCCGCGAAAGGCTTCTCGTGCAGCAGGCAGACGAACCCGTGGCGCAGGGCGACCTTCTCCAGCGTGTTCATCGTCAGCTGGTTGTGGTCGGAGGCTATGTTGACGGTGGTGAATACCGGGGCGATTTCGTACTGGCCCGGGGCGACCTCCTTGTGCTGGGTCTTTGCCGAAACGCCCAGCTTCCATAGCTCCTCGTTGACCTCCCGCATGAACGACGCCACGCGCTCCGGCAGGCTCCCGAAATAATGGTCCTCCATCTCCTGCCCTTTGGGGGGCGGAGCGCCAAACAGCGTCCTGCCGGTCAGCATCAGGTCCAGCCGCCGCTCGAAGTATTTCCTGTCGAGCAGGAAGTATTCCTGTTCGGCGCCTAACGTTGCGGTGACTCGCCCGGCGGTCGAGTTGCCGAAGGCGCGCAGGATGCGGATGGCCTGGCGCGATAGCGCCTCCATCGAACGGAGCAAGGGGGTCTTTTTGTCGAGGGCATCGCCTGTGTACGAGCAGAACGCGCTGGGAATGTACAGCGTGACGTTCTCCCCGTCCTCCTTGACGAAGACCGGCGATGTGCAGTCCCAGGCGGTGTACCCGCGCGCCTCGAAGGTGGCCCGCAGGCCGCCGGAGGGGAACGACGAGGCATCGGGTTCGCCTTTGATCAGCTCCCGCCCGCTGAACTCCATTATCGTCCTGCCGTCGGGCGTCGGGGAGATGAACGAGTCGTGCTTCTCGGCGGTGACGCCGGTCATCGGCTGGAACCAGTGGCAGAAGTGCGTGGCTCCCTTCTCGATCGCCCAGTCCTTCATGGCATTGGCGACCACGTCGGCCAGCGCCGGCGACAGCTCGCGCCCCTCCTCGATGGCCCGCTTCAGGTCCCTGTAGGCGTTCTTCGGCAGCCGCTCCCGCATCACGAGGTCGCTGAAGACGTTCGAACCGAACATCGCCTGGACCGATTTCCTCTCGCATGAACCCATCCAGAGTCCCTCCGGATCGCCGCAGGGGGCGTTGTCCCGTCCTCCGTTGAAATTCGTGGCGGCGGTGCTGAGACTTGTGGGTATCCCAAACCATGGGAATCAGCGAAAGGAGGCCGCCGCCATGAAGAGAACGTACCGCGAAGGACGGGCATTTTCAACCGGGAAAAC
>CALKMO010000172.1 GCA_937991785.1 uncultured bacterium
GGCGTGAACTGGATGCGGCTCTCCGTCAGGCCGAGCACCCGCGCCAGCGACTTGCCCAAAAGCGTCCGGCCCAGGCCCGGCACTCCGCTGAGCAGCACGTGCCCCTCCGCGAACAGCGTCACCAGAAGCTGCTCGACCGCAGCCTCCTGTCCGATCACGGCCTTCCGGACCTCGGCGAGGACCCTGTCAAACCGCTCCTTGAATTCCTCGACGCTTATAGACATATCGTTTCCCGCCAAACGTTTGTCCTTGCCCGGAAAACCACAACCCGGCGCAATGCTGCCTGCCCCCTTGCGAATCAGGATCCCGACCCTCTCCTCCCCAAAAGGAAGAGTGGCACTTCGAAACGAATATTCCAGATTCCATATATCAACGGCACGCCCATTATGGGTCTCCGCTTTAGTCAACGAAATTTGAATTCCCAATATAAATACACCCGTCGCCACAAGGCATTTTGCCAAAACCGTCCGCCAAGTACTTAAGGTGGCGGTTTGTCCATTTATTCCCTGCGCCGCATAGAGCAGGCTCATTTACTGCGAAAACCGGCCTTGTGAAAGCCGGCCCGATGGGCTGATAATTTTTATACAAGGCCGACCTAAAAAGTGCAATTTTCCCCGTCGTCTTGGTCAGGTCGTCCAAAGTCGGAGTGATCGGATGGAAACAAGCGTACCCTCTGAAGGTGAATGCTGCGGCATGGCATGGCATGGCTAGAGATCCTACCCGTAAGCCATTGTGCTTTTTTTATTCTTAACATGCTTCCAAGCATAATATTGCGCGAAGGGGAATTCCGGGCTGAAGGGAGGCATGCTCGTATCGGACGCTTGGTAGCCCGGTTCATGGGAACTCCGTGGTGAAGGGAAGTATCCGAAGACCGCAGAACGAGCCAAACACTGGGCTTAAAATCAGGCGGCGCGGAGCGAGCCGTCCTCAAGAATGTAAACGACGTGGGCCGCCTTCATCGCCCTGGCGTCATGCGTGACCATCAGGACGGCCCCGCCTCCGGCGGTGTGCTCGGACAGACAGTTGAGCACCATTTCTGTGTTACGATCGTCCAGATTGCCGGTAGGCTCGTCCGCCAGTATGAACTGGGGCTTGTTGAACATTGCGCGCGCAAGGGCGACGCGCTGGCGTTCTCCGACGCTGAGTTCCGACGGAGTATGTCGCGCCCTCTCGGACAGGCCCATGCGTTCGACCAATGACTTGGCCCTACCCATGGCGTCCGGGGTCGGCATGGCGAGCGCCGGAAGCCTTATATTGTCCAGCACGGACAGATACGGCACCAGGTGATACTGCTGGAAGACGAAACCGATGCTCCGCGAGCGGAGCGCGGCGCGGCCTTCCGGCGGGAGGCCGAAGATGTCCGAACCGTCCAGGGCAACCTTGCCGGAGTCGGGACGCAAAAGGCCTCCGGCGATAAGCAGCAGCGTCGTCTTGCCGCTGCCGCTCGGCCCGCGTACGGCCACGATCCTGCCGGGTTCCACGGCCAGCGAAACGCCTTTGAGCGCCCCGATCTCGCGCCCGAGCTTGAAATAGCGTTTTTCCACCCCGCTAACTTCCAGAACCATGCGCAACACGCCTCACTTCACGTCATGCGCGCCTCTACTTATGCCGACCGAGGCGACCCACGCATCGGCCTCGCCGGATTTTCGGGCCGCGGACCGCGGCTCGCCGCGCGCGGTTTCCCCGGCAAGCGTCGCCTCAACTTCCCGGGCGAACTTGCCTCACCCCATGCGCGCGGTATACCCCGCAAAGCCGCCGGCGGACATCCGTAGCACGCACGCCCCTTAACCTTTACTCCTCCGCCAGTATCGCGGCCGGATCGGTCTTTACGGCCAACACCGCCGGGATCCAGCTCGCCAAACAGGTAACGACCGGCGCGAGGATGAGCGTCGCGGCGAGCACCTCCGGGCGGAAAGCCGCTTCCAGCGAGACCGGTTCAGCACCGCTTCGGGCCTGCCATATGGCCCCGGCGCCGAAGAAGCCGGCGGCGAACCCTAGGACCGCTCCGAGCAGTCCTGTGAGGGCGGCGCGGATCATCAGCAGGGCAAGCACCTGCCCGGATCTTACGCCGACCGCCCGCAGGATGGCTATCTCGGAACGCCGCGAACGCACGTTCATCAGCGCGAGGCACCCGACTAGGACGGCCGCCACGGCAGCCACAAGAGGCCCCGCCCACGCCACGAACGACTCGTACTCGCGCCTGATCCTCTCCCTGCCCCGCTCCTCGCGCGCAAGCGCGTCCTTCGCCTCCTTCGCAGCCCGCGATCTCGCCTCCGCCCTCGTCAGCGCCTCGGTGGCCTTCTCCACCACCTGCGTATCCGGCAGCAGCTTCCCTATCTCTTCGCGAACCTTCGCCACGTCGGCCCACGCGCACCTGCATTCGAGCGCCAGTATCGAGTTGATCCTTCCGGGCTTGCCGAGTATCTCTTGCGCGTCCCTCAGCGGGATCCAGACCGTTATGTCGTCCTTGTTGCCCTGCTCTTTCATACATCGGTCCACGATGTACTCGCGGCCCGCGAACACCACCTTGTCGCCGGGCTTTATCTTAAGACTGGCGTGCAGCTCGTAGCCCATGAACATCCTGCCCGGAGGTATCGGCGGCATTATCGGCTGTTCCCTCTCCAGGTTCGACATGGGCACCTCCCCGCGCGCCCCGACCAGCAGCACGGTGCGTTCTCTCTCCGGCCACTTGAACTTGCACTGAATCGTCGGCAGCAGGTGGCTGACCGTAACTATCTTCGAACGGCCCAGGATATCCGCATACTCCTCGGGCATGTCCGCCGCCGCGTAGTCCTCAGCGTAAAAATCGCCCAGGCTCTGACCTTTCGGCAGGATCAGTACGTTGAAGCCCAAGCCCTTGGTGATCTTTCGATAGTCATCCTCCAGCTTCGCTACGGCCTCTGCCACCTCGACCCGCTTCTTCTCCAGTATCGCCTCCGTGGCGATACCGTGCATCCTGAGCATCGCAAGCGCCCCGACCAATCCGGCGACCGCTACGGCGATGACCAACAGCGCCAACAGGAAGTTTATCCTCCTGTGCAGCATCTCACGAAAAGCCAACAGTGGCAGGTTCATGGCCTTCATCCCTGCGCCCATGCAACGATCACGCCCCCCGCAGCTATGCAATCCGCCGAGAGAGACGCGCCGCATACTGCTGACACGCCGCGACTACCAGGTTGGGGGGGGCGCCTCGCACCGCCGCCGGGTCACCTGTCGCCGCGGCGCAGCACCACCACGGTGGCCGCCACGGCGACGATCAGCCCGGCCGCGGCAAGCAGCACGATGCCGATCGCCAGCTTCGCCTCGACGCCCTCGCCCTTCCCCCCGCCAATCCCCGGCGCCGCCGCGGAGACGGCGGTTTCGGCGCCCAGGGGTGGGAGCTTCTTGTCCAGCTCGTCGGGCGATTTCTCGAACTGCAGGAGTTCCGGCCATGAAACGGAGGTTAGCAGGTCTATGCCCGGCTGCATTTCCTTTATCGCGCACGCGCAATCACCGCATATGAATGCCAGCGCGGAATACGCGGCCTCCTCGCCGATATCGTTTCCGACCAAAGGTTCGAGAATCCGCCCGCGTCCGAACGCCGGGAAGGCCATCGGTTCCTTGACCGTCTCGCCGCGGCCCGCCACCGTTAGCAGCAGCCGGACGAACCCAGTCTCGGCGGGATCGGACCTGCTCAACCTCAACACCGCCACCGATGGTATGAACGACTCAAAGTCTACAGGTTCCTCCCCGCCGAATCCCTCCGCTTCCGCGGCTTCGCCGGGAGCAACTTCCCCTTCCGCCTTCACGGCCTCTCCCGGGACGCCGGTCCCGGCGGCGCCATCGGCCTTCTCCGTCTCCCCGCCCTTCTTCTTCGCTTCTTTCCTGGCTGCCTCGGCCTGTTCCTTGAGCTTCTTCTCCTCCTCGCGCATCCGCTCGATGTGCTTCCTGATCTTCGCCGCCTCTTCGTTCACCGCCGCAAGATGCCTCTCCATCACATATCCGGCCTTCGCGTCTTTCGCCTCATCCCCGGACTCGACAAGCAACCATACCGCAGATTTCCCCTTCAGGAGCAGCCTGGCCATCTCGCGCCTCTTCGGGGAATCCAACAGGGAGTCTACGGATTCCGACGTCAGGGGGCATCCGAAGAGCACTCGCTCCACCTTCGGCGGGCCGTTTACCGCCATCCACGGCGCGACGGCGCCCTCCTTCTTCTGCGCCTCCCATAATTTCAGGTCCGCCTCCTCGACCTTCCCGCCCAAGTCAACCTCACGCACATAAATGTTCGCGCGCAGCCATTCGGATTCGGCCGCCGACTTCAGGCGATCGAGTGCTTCCTTGGCCGCGCCTTCCAGAGCGCCGGACCTGAACACGACGATCTCGTATCCATCCTGCGCCCACTCCTTCATGGCGAATTTATAGACCGGCACCGAGCAGGCATAGGCGCTTCCGCCAGCCAGCAATACGGCTAACCAGGCTACAGCAAGGCCTCCGGACCGCGATATCAGCCGACATCCCGCCTTTTTCATGACCCTATCCTCCCACGGCGCGCCACCGCAGCCGGAATCTTCCAACCCTACTTACACCGATTAGAACCGATCCGGCGGATGATTGCAAAACGATTTCGGCGGAACCGCGACGGTGCCGGATTCTGAACGCTTCCCCATTCCGGAAGATTCTGGGCGCACCTTCCTGGCGCGCCGGGCGAGGAGGCTATCCTGCAGTTGCTTCGATCCGCCCCCGCCGGCCCACTGGAGGGCGACAAGCTGAAAGACATGCAGGCGCATGGCCGGCCGCGCCGGGGCGCCTGCCACATACGGCCGAGTATAATGCGATCCATGCCTGCATCAGCGTTCCCCTCCCATGTATAAAACGAAAACGACCGCCGAGAGTGAAAACGCGGCTTCATAGCACGTTTCCGCAACCCTTGTTTGAGCGGTTCGCCGGGAGGTTTCCATTATGGAGGGTCGTATGAGATAAATTTTAGATTCGGCGGCAACTCCGTAGGCTGCGGCAAATGGATCTTGCCAAAAGGGGTAATTAAAGGTTTATCCAGGTCCAAATAATGAAAAAAGAACACCCAATGATATCCTTCCTTATCGAGCTTCCTCTCGTCGTATGGAACCTGCCAATTTTCCTCCGGCTCATCTTCCTGTTCTTGGGTTATTTCTGGCCAATGCGATCTCTGCAGAGGAATCGAGGAGCGAATTTCAATCAAATAAAGATGTTCGAAATGCTCGGCTACTTCCTCTCTGGCTTGTTCCATTTCTTCCTCCGGCAAAACTGCATCCGGACATGCACCATATAGAGCATCCAGAGTATCTTCGAACTCTTTTTCGTCGGCGGGATAATGATAAACTCCCACGACCTTTATCATGTCTTTTGCGCCTCCTAACAGATTGCGCCGGTTGCCCGCGGCGATGCTCCGCTTCACCGTGGCTTCGTTGTATAAAAGCCTACGAAACCCAAAGAAAACGTCAAGAATTTATCGTCGGCAGCCGAAATTCGGAAGTAGGAGGAAGCTGCAGGAGGCTGCCATGGCTAAGGTGCGTCACAAGGTGCAGAACTGGTCGGAGTATAACAGGGCACTGATCAAGCGGTACCGGCTGGAGGTTTGGCTGTCCGAGAA
>CALKMO010000173.1 GCA_937991785.1 uncultured bacterium
GTTGCCGCTTCGTTCTATGACCAGCGAGGCGCGGCCATATAGTTTTCCGACCGCGCCTCGCCCGGATTGAGTTCTCGTATATCCTCTTGCGAAGCGTTCACCCTAATATCGCCTTTAGGTCGGCCTCGGGCGTCGAGATCGGCTTTATCGCGAACTTTTCCGCCAGGACGTTCATCGCCTCAGGCGTCAGGAAGGCCGGAAGCGAGGGACCGAGCCGTATGTTTCTTATTCCGAGGTAAAGGAGCGTGAGCAGTATGCAGACAGCCTTCTGCTCGTACCAGGAGCATATTATCGAGAGCGGCAGATCGTTGACGCCGCAGTTGAAAACCTTCGCCAACGCCGATGCTATCTGGATGGCCGAGTAGGCGTCGTTGCATTGGCCGACGTCCAGCAGACGCGGTATGCCGCCTATATCGCCGAAATCAAGCCTGTTGAAGCGGTACTTGCCGCAGGCCAGGGTGAGTATCACGCAGTCCTTCGGTACGGCCTGCGCGATCTCCGTATAGTAGTTGCGACCCGGTTTCGCCCCGTCGCAGCCGCCGATCAGGAAGAAATGCCTGACCGCCCCGCTTCTGACCGCCTCCACTACTTTATCGGCCACGGAAAACACGGCGTCCCTCGCAAAGCCGACGGTCACGGTCTTTTCCGGTTCGTCGGCCGGGAATCCCGACGCCGCCATCGCCGCCTCGATGACCGGCGCGAAATTCCTATCCGATATGTGCCGGACGCCGGGCCACGCTACCAAGCCGCTCGTGAATATCCTGCCCTTATAAGTGTCGCGAGGCTTCTGAATGCAGTTGGTTGTCATCAGTATGGCGCCGGGGAAGGCATCGAATTCCTTCTGCTGATCCTGCCATGCTCCGCCGTAATTCCCCACCAAGTGGGCGTGCTTTTTTAGTCCAGGATAGCCGTGTGCCGGCAGCATCTCGCCGTGAGTGTAGACGTTCACGCCCTTCCCTTCCGTTTGCTTCAGCAGCTCTTCCAGGTCCTTCAGGTCGTGCCCTGATACGGCGATCGCCTTCCCTTTGACCGGCGTTACGCGGACCTTCGTCGGCCGGGGATGGCCGTAGGTTCCAGTATTGGCCGCGTCAAGAAGCTCCATGACGCGCAGGTTGACCCTGCCGCAATCGAGCGCCCTGGCGAGCAACGCCCCGACATCGGTCGGTTCGGAAGCCAGGAAGTCGAGCGTTTCGTGGAAGAAGGCGTAGACCGAGTCGTCCTCCTTGCCGAGTATCTGGGCGTGGTCGGCGTAGGCCGCGGTTCCCTTCAGCCCGTATAGGATCAGTTCCTGCAGACCGGCGACGGTCGCTCCATATTTTGCGCGCCGCTTCTCTATGCCGGCATCTTCCCCTTGTCGAACCAATCCGTCTCTGCCGGCGGCAGGCGCCCATGCCGCCGGACCGGACGGTTTCTCCACCTTCCTTCCCGATTTCGCGCAGGCGTCTTCGTAAAGTTTGCGGGCCTTCTCCTTAAGAGAATACGCCTTGCCCAGCAGCGCTTCCAGCCTGGCGGGATCGAAATTGACGTTCGTCACCGTGGAGAAAAGCGCCTCGATTACGAATACGTCCATCTCGCTGTCCTTGGCCCCTGCCTGCCGCGCCCTGTGGGCGTACATCGAGATGCCCTTGGCGGCGTGCACGAGAAGGTCCTGGAGCGCAGCCGTCGTCGCCTCCTTGCCGCAAACTCCACCTGTCGTGCAGCCCGTTCCCTTCGCCGCTTGCTCGCATTGATAGCAGAACATTCCCATCCTCCTTCTCCTCTCTGCCCGGAACTTCATCCCAGGCGCATCTTGCGGTTAAGCACCCGCCGCAGCGCCCCGCGGCGCGTTCCCACGGCGGTGGACCGGCCCGCTTTTCCGCCTTCAGTCCGTTCGCTCTGTTCTCCACCTCGGCACACCCTTTGGCGCGGCGCCGCATCGTGGATACGCCGCTCGGCCGGAGGCCGCAAGCCTTGCGCAACATGGCGGGAAAATCCTCAGATTCCCAGCTTTCTCTCCGTTTCCAGAGCCAATGGAAACAGAACTTCGTTTTCCAAACGGATGTGTTCCTCCAGCTCATCTTCCAGTTCGCGCAATTTCAAACGCAGTCGGCATATCGCCTCCGGATCGGATGGCGAAGACATGTACCCCTCGGCCAGTTTCCTCAAACCGGCCAGGTTCTCTCCGGTATCCTCGTGCTCCTTCCATCTGGCGCTTATCGGGTAGCGCGCCGATCCGCACAATAGGTGCGGCCTGGGACCGGCGTCCCTGGCGAACGCGTCAAGCTCGCGGAAGTACGGGAACAGCGCGGTTTCTTCTTCGAAAAGGTGGCGTTCCATGTCGGCGGCGAAAGTCTCGATCGCGCGCCTGAGTTCCGCGATGTTTCCGCCCCGGAGCGGACCGGCGCTCCCTATGGCCTCGACGGTCAATTCTTCGATCTCAGACAGCAGTTTTCTAGTCTTCTCGTGGTGACGTCTCTCGACGATGTCAGTCAATTCCGCCAGCGATGCGGCGGCCGGGACTAAGACGCCGCCGCCTGCGACGGCCGCCTTCGGATCGCTGGGACTTCCTTTGAATGTATCGCGCACCGATCCATTAGCTCCGAAGCCGGCCGCCTCCCCTGTGGAACTCAATTCGCCACGTTCGCAGCTCATTCGCCACCTCCCCCGCCCAAGGCGGCTATTTATTGCGATAATCGGTATGCGCCTGCGCAACGTTTACGCGATCCAATTATATGCCGGGCGCTTCCCGGCCTTCGCCGGCGATCCCTATCAGCCCCGTCAAGACTTCCCGCGCCTATTCCGGTTTGCTCCCGCCGTCCCGGCGCGCAGCATCGTCAGC
>CALKMO010000174.1 GCA_937991785.1 uncultured bacterium
GCCAAGGGATCCGCGAATTGACCGGAGCGTCCGGCGTGCGCGCCGTCAATTCCGACATCCGCATCCTGAATAACGTGCACGTTGTTGCCGACGCGCACATGCTCCCGTTCAGGGACGGAGTTTTCGATTTCGCCGTCGCGCAGGCGCTGTTGGAGCACGTGTCCGATCCGTGGAAGGCGGCGGGCGAAATAAGGCGGGTCCTGAAGCCGGGAGGCCTCTTATACAGCGAGGTCCCTTTGTTGCAGCCGGTCCACGGCGCGCCAGCCGACTTCTGGCGCTTTACGCCATACGGCCATAGACTGCTGTGGAAGGATTTCGAAGAGCTGGCGAGCGGGGCGTGTTGCGGGCCGGGGATGGCCTTTGCGCTGGCTGCCAGAGGTTTGTTGGTTTCGCCCTTCCCGCGGGGGATCCGGCGCGCTGCAGAGTACTTTTGCGACTGGCTGCTGTGGTGGCCGAAGTATCTCGACACGTGTCTGGCGCAATCCGGCGGCGGTCTGGAATCGGCAAGCGCGTACTATTTCCTGGGCAGGAAGCCGCGGGATGTCGGCGGGAGGCGCTCGGCGGATGCCTCCCCCTAGATTTCCGCCGATCGCCTGTCGGAAGCTTACGGGTCGGAGATGTCCGAAACACTGTCCGTGTTGATAGCCCGGTCGGCGTTCGACGAGATCTACGAGCCGGCCTGGCACAGGGCGCTGAACGAGATCGGCGTCCGTTGCCGGATGTTCGACGCACACGCGTTCACCGGCAGGGGGCCGGCGCGGATAATCCAGGAGCGCCTCCTGCGGGGACCTGGCATCCGCAGGGCGAATCGCGAGCTGCTCCGCGCCGTCCGCGAGGAGCGACCGGACGTCACCCTCCTGTACCAGGGCCGCCATTTCACGCGCGAGACCGTCGAAGCGATGGGGCCTTTGACTTTCGTGACCGGCTATCATAACGACGATCCGATGGGTCCCAGGCGCCGCATATCTCGCTACCGCCACTTGCTTGATGCGCTGCCGTTCTATCACGGCTACCACGTCTTCCGCGAATGCAATGTGGCCGAGTTTCTTGCCGCCGGCGTGCCGAGGGTGAAGCTGCTCATGTCATATTACCTGCCGTGGCTGCATTATCCCAGGCGTCTCGATGGTGGAGATGCCCGGCGGTGGGCGTGCGACGTGCTGTTCGCCGGGCACCCGGAACCGGACATCCGGGCGGAGTGCCTTTCGGCGGCCGCGAAGGCCGGACTCACCGTGAAGGTTCGCGGCCACCTCTGGTCCTGGAGGCTCCTTATGCTCCGCGCCGCCGCTTTCTCGATACCGATCGGACCGCTGCTCGCAGGAGACGACTACGCCAAGGCCATATGCGGGGCGAAGGTGTGCGCATGCTTCTTTTCGAGGTGGAACAGGGATCAGTATACAATACGGGTTTTCGAGATCCCCGCATGCGGGGCGTTCCTGCTTGCCGAGCGGACGCCGGTGATGCTCGGATTGTACGAAGAGGGGAAGGAGGCGGAATATTTCTCGTCGGTCGAGGAATTCGTGGACAAGGCCCGATTCTACGTCAGAAACGACGCTGCACGCCGAAGGATCGCCGAGGCCGGATATAGGAGGTGCATCTCATCGGCCCGCGATATACACTCCCGCATGAAACAGTGGGCGGCGGATGTCAAGGGGTGGATGGAAGAGGCGCGTGGCTGAGAGCTGCGGAGGCGGAATGGCCGGCGGCCTTCGGATCATCATAGCCAGGTCGGCTTTCTTCGAGGTGTATGAGCCGGCCTGGTGTCGCGCATTGAACGAGATCGGCGTCCGTTGCCGCATCTTCGATACCCACGCTCTGATGCCTGGCGGACTGTTCGGACGGATCGAGCGTAAGTTCATGTGGGGGCCGGGCATATGGCGCGCCAACAGGCGGCTGGAACGGGAGGTGCGCGCCGAGCGCCCCGACGTCGTCCTTTTCTATCAGGGGAACCATTTCTATCGGGAGACGATAGAAAAGATAAGGCGGTCAACGTTCGTGGCGGGCTATCACAACGATGACCCGATGGGGCCCAGGCGACGCTCGTTCCGCTACCGCCACATGCTCAAGGCGTTGCCGCTCTACCACGGCTACCACGTTTATCGCGAGTGCAACGTCACCGAATTCCTGGCGGCCGGCGTGCCCAGGGTCAGGCTTCTGATGTCCTACTACACGCCGTGGCTCGATTTCCCGCGGGAACTTGGCGGGGACGCGGCGCGCCGGTGGGCGAGCGACGTGGTATTCGCGGGCCACCCCGAGCCGGACATGCGCATCGAATGCCTGGCCGGAGCCGCACGGGCCGGGCTTCGCGCGAGGGTCTACGGCGACTACAGGTACTGGGGGAAATGGACGCCTCCGGATGCGCTGGCGTTGCTGTCTCCCGGCCCGCCGCTGATCGGCGAGGACTACCGCATGGCCATATGCGGGGCGAAGGTGTGCGCATGCTTCTTCTCGAGATGGAACAGGGATCAATACACGCGGCGCGTATTCGAGATTCCCGCATGCGGGGCGTTCCTGCTTGCCGAGCGGACGCCGGTGATGCTCGGATTGTACGAAGAGGGGAAGGAGGCGGAATACTTCTCGTCGGTCGAGGAATTCGTGGACAAGGCGCGGTTCTACGTCGAAAACGACGAGGCCCGCAAAAGGATCGCCGGGGCCGGATACAAGAGATGCATGAGTTCCGGATACGACGTATACTCACGGATGAGACAATGGCTGAAGGACATCGAAGAATGGCGCGGATCGTGAGAGGTGGGAGGACGGCCCTGGGATCTGGGAAGCGGCGGTCGCGCGGAGAAGGGCCTCCGCGGGAACCGAACAGGAGGCCGCGCGAATGCGGCGGGCGCTGATAACCGGGATAACGGGCCAGGACGGGTCTTATCTGGCCGAGCTGCTGATAGGGAAGGGTTACGAGGTCCACGGAGTGATCCGCAGGGCCTCGACTTTCAACACGTCCAGGATAGATCGCATCTACCGCGACCCGCATGAAAAGGGAACAAAGCTCTTTCTGCATTACGGCGATCTGTCCGACGGGACCTGCATCAGGAAGATATTGAGAAGGGCGCGCCCGGACGAGGTGTACAACCTGGCTGCGCAATCGCACGTAAAGGTTTCGTTCGAACAGCCCGAGTACACGGCCGACATCGTAGCCACCGGCGCCCTGCGGCTTCTGGAAGCGCTGCGGGACTACATGGAAGCCGCCGGGACGGAAGTCAGATTCTATCAGGCCGGTTCGTCCGAAATGTTCGGCGCGTCGCCGCCGCCTCAGCGCGAGGATACGCCCTTTCGGCCGCGAAGCCCGTACGCCGTCTCCAAGGCCGCAGCCTTCTGGCACGTCGTCAACTACCGCGAGGCATACGGGATGTTCGCGGCCAACGGCATACTGTTCAACCATGAGTCGCCCCGCAGGGGGGAGACCTTCGTCACGCGGAAGATCACCAGGGCTGCCGGCCGCATCAGGCTGGGACTCCAGGATAAGGTCTTTCTCGGGAACCTCGAGGCGAGGCGCGATTGGGGGTTCGCGGGCGACTACGCGGAGGCGATGTGGCTGATGCTGCAGCGGGAAACCCCGGGCGACTACGTCATCGCCACCGGCGAGTCGCACTCGGTGCGCGAGTTCGCCGAGGCGGCCTTCGGCATGTTGGGCCTGAACTGGGAAAAGCATGTTGAGATAGACCCTCGGTACTTCCGGCCGTCCGATCCGGAACATCTCAGGGGAGATCCTTCCAAGGCGATGCGAGAGCTCGGTTGGCGGCCGAAGGTCGGCTTCCGCGAACTGGTCAAGATGATGGTGGAACACGACTTGGAGCTGGCCAGGCGCGAGGCGATTTTGAAGCGCTCCGGATGCGGCCCTGAAGTCCCGCCGGAGACGATGGACGTACCGGGGCGGCCCCCCGGCGGGTGATCGCGGGATGCGGGGGGCGGAATCCGGACGGATCGGGCGGCGATCGGTCGCTCGGCCGTTGCATCTCCCCGCTCAACGGCGCAGCGATGCGCGGCGAGGGACCGCGGATTTATCCCGCGTATGGACATGGATGCCGCGAAGACGCGGCCGCTCGAGGCGAGGATCAAGGGCCGTTTCGGCCGCACGGCCCGCTCTGCGATCGGAGAATTCATGCGATGGATAAAAGCGCGCGCATATACGTCGCCGGACATAGGGGTTTGGTGGGTTCCGCCATCCTCAGGCGCCTGCGCAGCGCCGGCTTCGCCGATATCGTTGTGCGCGACAGGAAGGAACTGGACCTGACCGATCAGGCGGCGGTAAACCGCTTTTTCGCCGAGGAGCGTCCGGAGTACGTATTCCTGGCCGCAGCAAGGGTAGGAGGGATAAAGGCCAACTCGGCTTTCCCCGCCGATTTCATCCGCGACAACCTCCTGATACAGACCAACGTGATTGACGCCGCCTACAGGTTCGGGGCGGCGAAACTGCTATTCCTCGGTTCCTCATGCATATATCCCAGGCTGGCGCCGCAGCCCATCCGCGAGGAATATCTCCTCTCCGGCCCCCTGGAGCCTACAAACGAATGGTACGCCGTGGCCAAGATCGCAGGCATCAAGACGGTGCAGGCGTTCAGGCGGCAGTACGGCTTCCGCGGCATATCGCTGATGCCGACCAACCTATATGGCCCCGGCGATGACTTCGATCCGGAAAACGCACACGTGATCCCGGCTCTGATACGCAGGTTCCACGAGGCCAAGATGTCAGGGGCGCGGGAGGTCGCCGTCTGGGGGAGCGGCGCGCCAAGGCGCGAATTCCTGTACGTTGACGACCTGGCTGACGCCTGCATACTGCTGATGCGCGTCTACGACGGCGAGGAGATCGTCAATGTCGGATCCGGCGAGGAAGTCACGATAGCGGAACTGGCCGAGGCCGTGCGGAGGACGGTCGGTTTCGAAGGGAACATCGCGTTCGACCGATCGAAGCCCGACGGAACGCCGCGGAAACTCCTTGACTCTTCTCGCGTCCGTTCCCTCGGCTGGAGGCCGGCGACCGCGCTGGCGGAAGGCCTTAGGCTAACGTATGAATGGTTTCTCGCGCACGTCGCGGCGAAGTGCTGGTAGGCGGCGCAGGGGGAAAAGCGCCGGGCGCCGTCCCGGGTAGTTTCGCCGGCCTTGGATGCCGTGCGACAGCGCGTTGGGGCGGGGCGCGATGCCGAGGATATTGCTGCTCTACCATTACTTCCACCCCGACGATGTCGCCGGCGGAGAGATGTTCACGGAGCTGGGAGTAGGCCTGGCGAGGCGCGGATGGGAAGTCGAGGCCGCGCCCTGCAACCGTTCCCGCCACGACCCGGCCCGCAAATTTCCCCCGCGCGAGACATACGAAGGCGTGCGCATTCGACGGATGTGGCGACCCGGTTTCTTCAGCCAGTCTTCGCCCGTCGGCCGTTTGCTGAACTCCTGCTGGATGATAGCCGCCTGGGGCCTGCTCGCCCTGCGCGGCAGGCGCCATCGCCCCGACGCCGTCCTGATCGGTTCGGATCCGCTCTTCGGCGTCGCCGCCGCCTGGCTTTATCGAAAGTTCGTCCCCGGCGTAAGGATCGCACACTGGTGTTTCGACCTGCATCCCGAGGCGGCCGTCGCGGAGGGTATAGCGCGCGAGGGCTCGTGGAAGGTCCGTGCCGCACGATGGGCGGCAGGAAAAGCCTACGCCTGCTGCGACCTCATAGCGGACCTGGGCCCATGTATGCGCGAGCGTCTTGAGCGATACGGCCACGAATGCTTGAAGGTCACGCTCCCGCCGTGGGCGCTCCAGGAACCGCATGCGCCGGCCGTTCCCGATCCGGACGCCCGCCGCCGATTGTTCGGCGGCGCCAGGCTCGCCGTGCTCTATTCGGGCCACCTCGGACGGGCCCATTCGTTCCGAAATATCCTCGCCCTCGCGCGCGAACTTGAAGGCGATGGCGTGGGATTCCGCTTCGCCGTTCGAGGGCCGGGCGTACCGGAACTCCGAGCGGCTGCGGAAGGCCGTCCAAACGTGGCGTTCGGCGAATTCGTTCCAAAGGACGACCTCCCGCTTCGACTGGGCGCAGCCGACATCCACGCGGCGTCGCTGAAACCCGGATGGGAGGGATTGGTCGTGCCTTCCAAGTTCTTCGGATCGCTTGCCGCCGGGCGCCCGGTCCTTTTCGATGGCTCTCCGGATTCGGATATCGGCCGATGGATTTCCGAACATCGAATCGGTTGGGTCTTGACGGAGGATCGAATCGGAGAAACTGCAGGCCAGCTTCGGCGCTTGGCCAGCGACAAAGAGGAGCTCGTTTCGCTCCAGAGACGATGCTTCGATACCTACCGCGCGCTGTTCGCAAAGGAGAAGACCATCGCGGATTGGGACGCGGCGCTCCGCTCGCTGCTCGGCCGCGAGGAACTAGATGCCGGCACGGCCGCTTCAGGATCGAAATGTCCCGAGGCGGACAGGTGAGCCGCGGCGCGGACAAATCGCAGGCCGAGCGGCCGCACGGCGGGACCGGACGGCGAACGGACGGCCGGGCGCGGCGCGCGACAGGCCGCAGACCGGATCACTCTTCGAACCACGGCATGGCGAAGTGGGAAGTCGGCCCCCAGTTGCCCGCGCCGTCGCGAGCC
>CALKMO010000175.1 GCA_937991785.1 uncultured bacterium
GCGATATAGGCGGCGATGCGGAACATGCCGTCGTCGAGGCGTTCCTGGCCCGCAACCCCGACGTGACGTTCGGGACCGGGGCGGCAATCCGGGTCGAGGGACTCGCGGGCGAATCTTCGCTGTTTTTGTCCATGGCCGGCAACACAGCCGGAGAGATACTTTTCGTTAATTTCAGATCCCTCGACCAGTTCGTACGGCAGGGTTTTCTGATACCATTGGATGATTTTTACGTCGAGTGGTATCATCGCGAGTCGTTGCCTGACGATTGGGAAAGAGCGCCCGATATCCGCTTCTTCTACGATGCCGAGCGCGTGGCGGTCAAAAGGACCCCGGACGGCTGGTTCCGGAGGAACTCGCGGCCGCGGCCGCTCTTAGCCGCATCCGTCGCGCCGGCGGCGAGGGAGGCCGCCGAGGCGCTGCTGTGGGACGAATGCGACCCGCCCGACCCGGCAACGCTAATAGAACCTCGCGAGCTGAAGCTGGAGGATATCGGCAGAAATCCCGGACGGCTCAACATCCATCCCAAGGTCTGGAAGGTCATATACGCGAGATCTCCGGATGGGGAACGGCACCTCTATACGGTGCCGAACGATACGGCGGTTATGGCTTTGATGTATCGCAAGGACATGTTCAAGGCGGTGGGACTTGACCCGGAGAGGCCGCCAGGGACGTGGGATGAGCTTTTCGAAGCCTGCTGGAGGATTGCCGATCCGGAAGAGGGAACGTATGGATTGGCGCTGCCGTCCAACGCGTGGCATTTTCTCGGCTTTCTGTGGCAGTCGGGATCCGAAGTTCTAGAGGAAGACGAGAATGGCCAATGGCGGGCCGTATTCGACAATCCGAAGGCGGTGAGGGCCTTCAAGTTTTACAGGAAGCTTCTGAACACGTACAAGAGATCCGGAAACAAGGAGATAGCCATCGCCCGCAACGACACCGACGGCGGCGGGGATTTCTGGCGCGGCAAGTGCGCGATGCGGATGTGGTACATCCACGAATTCCTTGTTATTGGGCCGTGGCATTCCCCCGAGAACGTCGGGCTGGCGCCTCTGCCGGTAGGGCCGGACGGCGACTTCGGCGCCGAATTCAACAGCCCCATGTACGGAATAAACTCGCAGGTACGCGACCCCAAGCGGATAGATGCCGCGTGGCGCTACATATCTTTCCTGAACTCCTCCGAAGCGCGGCGCATAAAGACGCGGGTGATGGTTGAGGGCGGCTACGCTAAATACGTCCATCCGGAGCGCCTCAAGGAATTCGGCTACGAGAGTCGGATCGGCGAGATCCCCAGGCTTTGGCGGGAGGCGGCAGTCAAGGCGTTTGAACGCGGCAAGCCCGAACCGTACGGCAGGAATTGCCAGCATATCTACCAGCAGCTTTCAAGACCTCTTGATGCCATCTTGACCGATCCTGATGCGAGGCTGAAAGCCGGCTTGGAGCCCGGCAGTCCCGAGGACGAGGCAGACAGCGAGGAGATAGCCAGGCTTCTGGAAAAGGCCGTCAGGAACACCAATGAGCGGATGCTGGGACGGGTGCCGGAGGAGAGACTGCGGCGCGACAGGGTGTACGGGTGGTTCGCGTTGGCCGCGGTGGTCGCGCTGTTCGCCTGGGGCGGCTTCAGGGTGGTGAGGACGCTGAGGACCGGGCCTCCGGCGGCCGAGGGGTTCGTCGGAAGCCGGGGGATGAAGTTTCACGCGCTGGCATGGGCCTTCATGGCCGCTGCGGTTCTTTCCATAGCGATCTGGCAATATTACCCGCTGGCGCGCGGAGCCGTTATGGCCTTCCAGGACTATAGAATACTTGGCGGAAGCCGCTGGGTCTGGCTGGACAACTTCATAGAGATGTTCCACAACGACGATTTCTGGGTGTCGCTTTCAAATACAATCCTCTATGTGTTCATTTCGCTGCTGCTAGGATTTTTCCCGCCGGTGATCCTGGCGATAATGCTTTCGGAGGTGCCGCGATTCAAGATGTCCTTCCGTGTCATGTACTACCTGCCGGCGGTCATAAGCGGGCTTGTGACCGTGTACCTGTGGCGGTGGTTCTACGACCCCAGCCAAGCGGGTCTACTTAACACTATACTTGCGTTTGTGGACCAGACGCTTGGCACGAATATCGCTCCTTTGCGGTGGCTGCAGGATCCGCGGCTGGCGATGGTGTGCGTGGTAATCCCCGGCATATGGAGCGGCTTGGGGGCGGGAAGCATCATATATCTTGCGGCGATCAAGAGCATTCCCGAAGAACTTTACGAGGCTGCCGATATAGATGGGGCCGGCCCGTTCCATAAGATATGGCATATAACGCTGCCGGCCCTAAAGCCTTTGCTTCTTATAACTCTGGTCGGAGCCTTCATAGGCGCGTTCCACGCCATGGAAAACATCTTTTTGTTTACCGGCGGAGGTCCGAACAAACGGACGTACGTTATGGGGCTAGAGATATGGTACAACGCCTTCCTCTACCTGCGGTTCGGTTATGCCACCGCGGTCGCTTGGGTTATGGGGGCGATGCTGATCGGGTTCACGGCGATGCAGATAAGGCTGCTGAGGGAGGCGAAGTTCACGCGGGCACGGGAGAAAGACGCCGTTGCGTAGCGCGGCGGACTCTCGCCGGCGATGGGTGCGCTGCCGTCGAAGGACGCAGGATAGAGACGACTGGCCGGCGCCCTGGATTCGACTCTGGGGTCGCCGGCATAAGGCGTTGCCGGCGGGACCGGCGACGGGAGAGATCGCGCGATGCCGATATTGCCGAAAACCGGCCGCAAATCGCCCGCGATGCGCGCGCTAATAGCGTCGCTCTATGCTGTCCTCGCGCTCGGTTCCATCACTATGGTATATCCTTTCCTGCTGATGGTGGCCACGAGCATCACAAGCGGAATGGACAGCGGCGAGTTCCGGGTCGTGCCGCGGTATTTGTACGACGACCACATTTTGTTCGCCAAGTACCTCGAGACAAAGTATGGCGGCCCGGGCACATTCAACGGCCTGGCGCGTACCCGCTACCAAGGTTTCGCCCAGGTGGCAGAAGACCTGGATATGTTCGTTTCGGGAGCCGCCCCGCGCGGAAAATTGACGCCGGCCAGGATGGAAGCCATCGAGGCCAGAAGGATAGCGTTCACGAGCCAGTTCAGGCTCACCGAACAGGCCGTGCGCGACTGGCACGAATATCTGGAGGCGACGGACAGGCATCGGATGCATGTTTGCTTCCAGGGTTGGCCGCTGGTCGGCGATGGGAGGGCCGCATACCAAGAGTTCGTGCGGCGCAAGTTCGGCAATGACCTGTGCAGATACCAGGATGTCGCGAAGACCAACTATGGCGGATGGCGGCAGGTATCAATGCCGTCGGAAAGGTGGACCGCCAGGGAGTGGGAGCCTGAGGACAGCGAACTGTGGCGCCTCGTGTTCGAGTTCAAGGAGACGCTTCCTATCAGGATGCTGGTCCCCTACAGCATGGACGAGGCTTACAGGGAGTACGCACGGACGCGCTTCGACGGCGACGAGAAGAAAGCCGCGGCAGAGCTTGGGCCGTCGTTCCGGAACTTTATCTCGCTGACCTTGACGGCCCGCGCCCCGGCGCATCCCGGGATGCGGAAGTTGTGGGAAGGCTTTGTGCGCGAACGGATGCCGCTGAGGGATATCGTCGTGGCGGATGGCGCGCGGAAATATCGGGAATATTTGAAGGACAAGTACGGGACTCTCGATGCGCTAAACGCCGCGCACGGAGCGCCGCCGTACCCGCGGAGGTACGCATCGTTCGACGAGGCTCTGATACCGGATCGCCGGGCTGGGTGCGCCGGCCTGGACTGGGAGGAGACGATCCTGGACGAGCGGCGCGTGCCGGCCGAGGACATCGCGGTGATTTCGCCGGAGATCGGGTTCCGCGACGCGATGGCCGCGAAGTACGGCTCGATAGAAGCGCTGAACGCCGCGCACGGCTCTGAGTTCGCCTCCTTCGACGAGGTTTCCGCGCCGATGCTGCGCGCCGAGTGGCTTGATTTTATGAAGTCGAAAGGATGGTTCCGTTTCCGCTGCGCGACGCGCAACTATGTCGAAGTTCTCCATTACATCGTTTTCCACGGCGACTCGCTCCTGAACACGCTCGTCCTCGTGCTGGCATCGGTGCTCACGAGCCTTACGGTGAATCCGCTGTGCGCCTACGCACTTTCCCGCTTCAACCTATCGTACGCGAACAAGGTGCTCCTGTTCTGCCTGGCCACGATGGCCTTTCCCGCCGAGGTGACGATGATCCCGGGCTTCCTGCTCCTTCGCGACCTGGACCTCCTGAACACCTACTGGGCGCTGATACTGCCCGGCATGGCAAACGGGTTCTCCATTTTCTTGCTCAAGGGTTTCTTCGATACCATCCCTAGGGATATGTACGAGGCGGCGATGCTCGACGGTTGCGGCGAGATGCGGATATTTTTCCAGATCACGCTGCCGGTATCCAAGCCGGTCCTGGCCTACATCGCGCTCGTCTCGTTCGTTTCCGCGTACGGGTCGTTCATGTGGGCGATGCTCGTATGCCAGAAACAGGAGATGTGGACGCTCATGGTATGGCTGTACGAAATGAACATGTGGGCTCCTATTTATCTGAGGATGGCGGCCCTGACTCTGGCTGCCATCCCGACCCTCGCGGCGTTCGTCCTCTGCCAGAAAGTGATAATGGAAGGCATCGTACTCCCGGTGGCGCACTGACGCATCGCGCAGCGGGACGGCCTTGCTGCCATGATCCGTCAGACGCAACTCGATGTGGCGCTGAGGTTTGCGCGCGGCGGTCTCCCGGAGGGAGGCGCGCCATGAGTCTTTACTATCGAGGCTTGCGCCGTTTGCACCATGCGGGGTTCGATCGTCGTTCGGAGGGGCGATCGTCCGGACTTCCAGTCTCGTCTTTTCGATGCGGGAGCGATCCGCGGGCGAGAGAAGCGGAAGGGCGACGACCGCGCGCTCGGCGCTATTCCGGGAGCCCCGCCCGCCCCGCGGGAACCGCGCGCGGCGGGAGAATCCCTGGAAGGGAGGGAGCGTCTTGTGAGAAGGATCGCCAAGATCGCGGTTGGGCTTCTGGCGATTGCCGTCGTTGCGGCCGGCGGTGGTGCGTGGGGATACCGCAGGTACGCCGCGGGTACGGATGCCTCCCTCAAATCGGGCGGAGACGGGATATCCGAAATTACGGCGAAGGTGGAGCGCGGCCCGATACGACTCTCAGTCCAGGCCACGGGAAGGGTCGTTTCCAATCTGGACTTGGACATAAAGTGCAAGGCCAGCGGGGAGATAGCAAGGCTGCCCTTCGATATAAGCGACAAGGTGAAGAAAGGGGATGTTCTCGTCGAGCTGGACCCGGTGGACGAGATGCGCGCGGTGCGGCTCGCGCAGGTCTCGCTGGCGGCATCCGAGGCGAGGCTCGCCCAGGCCAAGGCGAACCTCGCGACGGCCGAGGCGGCGATCGCAACTGACAGGAGCAAGGCGGCGGCGGCCCTCAGGGCCGCGGAGGCGAGGGCGGAGCGGGCGCGGACCAGGGCCGCCAGGCTCAAGAAGACGACCGATGAACGGATAACGACCGACGAGGAATACGACGCGGCTAGGGCCGAGGCGGCCGTGGCGGAGGCGGACCTGGAAACGGCGCGCGTCAGGCTGGAGGAGATCAGGACGCAGGAGCTGGCGATCGAGGCCAGGCGGCAGGAGGTCCGGCTGGCCGAGGCGCAGGTCGAATCCGACAGGATACGCCTCGACGACGCACGCCAGCGCCTGAAAGATACTACCGTGTCGGCTCCCATGGACGGCGTCGTCTCGGCCCGTTACGTCCAGGCCGGACAGATAATCTCCTCCGGCGTAACGAACGTCGGGGGAGGCACAACGGTGCTGACGCTTTCGGACTTGTCCAGGGTATTCGTCCTCGGTTCCGTGGATGAGAGCAACATAGGAGTGGTCGATGTCGGCCAGAAGGTCGTCGTTACGGCGGACGCGCACCCGGGCGAGAAGTTTTTCGGCAAGGTATCGAGGATAGCGACGAGGGGCACTAATGTATCAAATGTGGTGACCTTCGAGGTGAAAATAGAGATCATCGGCGGGCGCAAGGAACTGCTCAAACCGGAGATGACGGCCAACCTCGAGATAATCGCGGTGGAAAAGGACGATGCGATCCTGGTGCCTGCAGGGGCCGTTTCGAGGAGGCACGGGAAGCGATATGTCGAGGTGCTGGTCTCCGGAGCCGGCGGGAGAGACGGGAAGAAAACCTCGATGGGCGGCTCGGGAGAAGCCGCTAAGCGGGATGGGGGAAAGGGCAAAGGAGGCGTAAGAGAAGCGGGGGAAGAAACGGGTGGGAAAGCGGAT
>CALKMO010000176.1 GCA_937991785.1 uncultured bacterium
CTGATGTGGCTGGGCGAGCAAATAGACGAGTTCGGCCTGGGGAACGGCGGTTCGCTTATAATAATGATCGGCATCGTCTCGCGGCTTCCGGTGGCTATCGGGGAGATCGGCAAACAGTTCGATCCTGCAATCGACTCTACCTCTCCGGCGGCGATAGGTCCAGGCCAACTTCTCCTGTTGCTGGTTTGTTTCATCGCGATGGTGGTCGCGGTCATAGTAGTCACTCAGGCGACCCGGCGGATACCGATGCAGACCCCGAAGCGCACGCCGATAGGTTTCCGCCAGCAGCATTTCCTGCCTCTTAAGCTGAACGCCTCCGGGGTGATCGCGATAATCTTCGCCCAGGCCCTCATGGTGGTCTTCCCAGTGCTGGGCATGTTGCCATGGGATACGTGGCGCGCATTCGTGGCGTTCTTCATGCCATGGGCGTTTCCCTACGTAACCATTTACCTCCTGTTGATAATATTCTTCTCTTATTTCTACACGGCGATACTGTTCGACCCGAAGGAACACGCGGAGAACTTCAAGCAGTACGGGATGTTCATCCCGGGCATACGGCCAGGCGCAGATACGCGCGAGTACCTGGAGACGGTGCTTAACCGCATAACGCTGGCAGGCGCGGTCTTCATAGCGATAATTGCGATAGTACCGCAGATAATTCAGTACTCGCTGAACGTGAGCTACACGGTATCCGATTTCTTCGGCGGGACGGGCCTGTTGATCGTGGTGGGCGTGGCCCTGGATGTGGTCAACAGGATAGAGTCGCATCTGCTGATGCAGCATTACGAGGGCTTCCTGAAGGGCGGCGGACGGATCAGAGGCCGGAGGGGCTGATGAGGATAGTATTTCTGGGGCCGCCTGGCGCGGGTAAGGGGACGCAGGCGAAGACGCTGGCTCGGAAGAGAAATCTCGCCCATCTTTCGACCGGGGATATGCTTAGGGCGGCCGTTGCGGGCAAGACAGTAGTAGGGCTTGTGGCGCAGGGGTACATGGAGCGCGGGGCGTTGGTTCCCGACGATGTGGTGCTTGGCGTAATAGAGGAGCACTTGGCGGACGGGAAGGCGGCGAAAGGATTCGTCTTGGACGGATTTCCTCGGACCATCGCACAGGCGACGCGGCTGGACGAAATGCTGGCGTCCCGCGGCGCTCCTATAGATCGCGTTTTGCTTATAGATTGTCCGAAGGAGGAGGTCGTACGCAGGCTGTCCGAGCGCAGGAGCTGCCGCAAGTGCGGGGCCGTCTACCATATCGAGGCCATGCCCTCTAAGAAAGAAGGGTTTTGCGACCGCTGCGGGGGAGACCTTTATATCCGCGACGACGACCGCGAGGATGTGATACGGAGGCGGTTCGAGACCTACGAACGCAGTACCATCCCGCTGGTCGAGTATTATGAGAAAAAGGGCATCTTGACCAAGATAGATGGGACATCTTCCCCGGAAACCGTCGCCGCGGCGGTGGAGAAGGCAGTGGGCGGTTGATCGCATCGGATCGTCGGCCGGGGGCGGCGACCTGGCGTAGAAGCGGCGGGCCGCCGAATCTCTGCAGGCGATTCGATGCCGTGCGGTTCCTGTTAGAAGGCGCGGGCGGTTTTACTCGGCGTGGGACAAGACGGCATCCGCCGCAGATCGTGTTCGAGCAACCCCAGCCGCGAGAAACGGCGTAGGCGTTCCGTTCGCCCGGCGATTCGGCGGCACACGAAGGGGATCCGCTTGGCCGGATGGATTCTCAAATCCGAGAGGCAGATCGAACTGATCCGCGAAGCCGGACGGATTGTGGCCGAATGCCTGAGGATCGCGGGCGATATGTGCAACCCCGGGGTCGCTACGCGCGCCATTGACCGTGCGGTCGAGAAACATATCCTGAATCGCGGCGGCAGACCTGCGTTTAAAGGTTACCGGATGAGCGGCAAGGAGCCGTTCCCGGCCAGCATATGCGCGTCGGCGAACGACATCGTAGTGCACGGCATTCCGAACGATGAGCCGCTGATCGAAGGGGATATATTGTCCGTTGATGTGGGGGTCGTGCGCGAGGGTGTGTACGGCGATGCGGCGTGGACTTTCCCAGTCGGCAGGGTGTCGCCTGAGACTCGGCGGCTGCTTGATGCCGGCGAGGATGCGTTGAAGGCGGGCGTCGCAGCGATTAGGCCCAACGGGTTCCTGCACGAAATATCCGAGGCTATCCAGAAGACGGCCGAGTCGCGCGGTTATTCGGTGGTCCGCGAGTTCGTGGGGCACGGTATCGGCCTGAATCTCCACGAGGAACCGCAGGTGCCGAACTACGTGAGCATTCAAGATCGCCTGCCTGGCCGGAGGTTCATCCTGAAGCCAGGTCTGGTTCTGGCCATCGAACCGATGCTCAATGCCGGTGGATACGAGGTGTCGTCCCGAATCTCGGAATGGCCGGTAAGGACGAAGGACGGTTCCTTGTCGGTGCATTTTGAGCATACGGTGGCGGTGCTGAAGGATGGGGCGCAGATAATGAGCCTTCCCTGAGACCCGCTGGCCCCTTTGGCTGTGTATAATTCTGGAAAGGGCGCGCGGGTTTTGAAAGGGGGTGTCCCGTGCCTTCCGACACAGGGTTGGGCTTCAATGCGTTGGGCCGGGCGGCGGCTCTCCTCTTGTGTCTCTATCCGTACGGACTCAGGTCCGCCGCCTGTTCGGACTTCCCGGTTTCGCCGCCCAATCCGAACGGCGTTTCGGCCGTAACGGTCGGCGCTGGGACCGACAGGTTCCTCGCGGCATGGATAGACCTCAGGGCCGGCTCGACATCGCCAGCCTTGTACTGCGCAACGGTTACGGTTGGGGGATCGGTCGGGCAGCCGGACGGGGTGCTTTTGTCGGCCGGTTCGGCGTCCAGACCGGAGCTGTCCGTTCCTGCGCGGAACCAGATCGCGTTCGATGGGACCAACTTCCTGGTCGTATGGCGCGACTCGAGGGCTTTCTATCCCGGCGCGAACGCCAAGGCGACGGCGAACATAGTGGCCGCGCTCGTCGGTCAGGACGGCTCGTTGGTCAAGGGCGAGTTTTTGATAGGCACCGGCGAGGGCGATCGGGCGGACCCGCTGGTCGCGTTCAATGGGGAGAAGTTCGTAGCGGCATGGACGGACTCGCGCGGCGGGTCCGCCACAGGCAAGGACGTCTACTATACGTTCGTATCCGTTTCTGGAGATCCGGACCCGGCGATGGGAAAGGCGTGGCAGGCTTTTTCCGGAGACCAGAGGTTGCAGGTCCTGGCCGCCGGGGCGTCGGGCGAGGTCCTGTGCGCATATCTCGACTCCGGGGTCATCCCTTCCTGCATCAGGGCCAGCCGATTGACCAAGGCCGGCACGGTGCGGGACACGCTGGGCATAAAGCTGTTCGCGCATCCGGTGACGGCCGGGGACATGGGTCTTGCATTGGCGGCCGCGCCTAGCGGGAGCGACTACCTAGTGCTGACCGGCAGCCGGAAGGACGACAATCTCTACCAGCATAAATTGTTGTCGAACGGCACCGTGCATGCGGCGACTGCAGCCTCGCCGCTGTTCAACTTCGGCGGGGCCGAGCGCACGGCAGACGCTTCCAAGGCTTTCGTGTCGGCTGGCGCAAGCGGGTGGATCGCCTGTAGGACTCAGCCGAATTCGAGTATAAGGGCCAAGCGCGTTGGCTTCGACGGGACGGATGCGGATCCGGCTCTTTTGCTCCTGAACGACGCTCCCGTTTCCGGGGGGAGATCTTCGCCGGCCGGCGCCGCCATGGGTACGTGGTATTTCGCCGCATGGCTTGACGGGCGACTGAACAACGCCGCATGGAGCGTCTATGGGAGGGTGTTCGATCTCGGCATGGCAGGCTCCGGCGGCCCCGCCGCGCCGGTGCCGAAGATATCGGCCAGTCCCGAAACCGGCGCCCCGCCGCTCGATGTGTCCTTCGACGGCAGCGCATCGAGCGGCAACATAGCCGCGTGGGAATGGGACTTCGGCGATAATTCAGCTAAAAAATACGGCGCGGCGGCCGACCATACCTACGCCAACGCAGGCGTGTATACGGTAAGGCTGAAAGTCTCGGACGGCGTTTACGCGGCCTACGATTCGTCCGTGATCGTCGTATCGGCGGGCGGGGGATCGGGCAACAAGGGGGGAGGAGATGTCGACGTCGGTTCCCCCGGGGCCATGATGCCGAACGTATCGCCGGACCTAGCCGTCGACAGCGCGCATTTCGCTCTGAATTTCAGACCCGGCAAGGAGGAGGAAGACCGCATAACTATAAAAGGATATATGTCTCCGAGCGTGGTGTACGCCTGCAAAAAAGGCACCGCCGTCACGGTGCTTGTGGGAGGGAAGGCATTCGACTTTTCCATGGATGATGACTTCGCCAGGCACAAGGCGCCGATAGGCAGCAGGCCTAGGATAATATGGTCGCTGCACGTGGAAGACAAGACGGGCAGATTTCGTTTCGTCGCTTGGAACACCAACCTGAAAGACGACTTGGAGGTCTTCGGCGCCGAGAACGATACGATAACCTCGCCGCGGGTGGTGGACGTTCCCCTGACGTTCAAGGTGGGGGGCGCCGTCCTGGCTTCCACCATAGGCTTTTCCTATACCGCGGCGGAGGACAGGAAGGGGCGCGGTAAATACCGGGCGAGGGGGATGTACGGGAGGATCAATACGGGTCATTTCGTGTTGCTCGGAGGTAAGGCCGTCGAGAAGGGCGGAGAATACACCCGCCGAATGGATTTCGACCTATACGGCCGCATCCGTATGCCGATGGGGGAATCTCTGGATAAGCCCGACTTTGGCGAATGGAGGATAACCGTCGGCGAATACTCCGATGCGATACCGTGCGAGGAGATTTTCGTGGGTGGCGGGAAGCTGAAGTACAGGGCGCCGCGCAGGGGGGAGGATAGAAAAACCGAGGGCATCTTGGCGATGGACGTGGATCCCGTGAAAGGCACGTTCAAGATAAAAGTCAGGAATGTAGACATTGACGAGGCGGCGTTTCCCGACTCGAGATCCGACACCACTTCCGTGAACCTATACGTCTCGGCCAATCTGGATGCAAGGGCGGTAAGCTTCTCGGCATCCGGTTTCGTAACCCTCGGGCGCGTCCCCGAAAAGCCGCGGGTGTGGAAGAAATTATGAATTATAACTTGACTAAGCATCGGGCTGTTGAGAAAATAATAGACTCATATGCCAAGCGCGAGGGGGTGGACCTGAGCGCATTGGACTTCACACTGCGGACGCGCACTTGTGCGCGCAGCGGGAGCGTCGGCAGACAGGCGCGCAACAGCGCGTCGGTTTAGGGGATGAGGCGAGTAAGGTTCCGCGCGCGTAGCGGCCGAGCGGCGAGAGATTCAGGAATGGCGAAGGAAGAGCCGATACGTCTCGATGCGGTAGTCAAAGAAGCGCTGCCTAATGCGCAATTCCGCGTTCAGTTGTCAAGCGGTCATGTGATCCTTGCGCACGTTTCGGGCAAGATGCGGATGAATTTCATCAAGATCCTGCCTGGGGACAAGGTTACGATCGAGATGAGCCCTTACGACCTATCGAAGGGACGTATCGTCTTCCGCGGAGATTGAGAAGGCGGGCATCAGATGAAGGTTCGTGCTTCCGTAAAACGACGATGCGAAAGGTGCAAGATAGTGCGGCGGAAGGGCCGAACGTTCGTGATTTGCAAGGCCGAGCCGCGCCACAAGCAAAGACAGGGATGAAGCGCCCGCAGGCCGATGTCTGGAGATCGTCGGGCGCAGCGGGATGTTTGGAGGAGGTTTCGGAATGCCGCGAATTGTCGGCGTTGATGTTCCTGGAGACAAGAAAATAGAAATCGCCTTGAGATACATATATGGGATCGGGCCGACGACGGCGCTCCAAGTGCTCAAGGAGGCTGGCATCCAGCCCGGCATACGGGCGAAGAACCTGAAGGAAGACGAGATCGCCCGTATCGCTACCGTGATAGACAAGGGTTATGAGGTCGAGGGGCAGCTGAGGCGACGCATCCAGCAGAACATAGCGCGTCTGAAAAAGATAGGTTGTTATCGCGGTATAAGGCACATAAAAGGGCTGCCGGTCCGCGGGCAGCGGACGAGGACGAACGCCAGGACGCGCAAGGGCAAAAAGAAAACTGTCGCGGTGAAGCGAAGCGTAAAGGATATAAGGTGAGGAGGGCGTTGGGGTTCGACAGGCCGCGCGTCCGCCGGGGGATGCTGGCCGTGTGAGCTGGGCGCGGAGTTTGACGGTTGGGAAGGAATTCCATGGGCAAGTCTTACAGAAGGAAAAAGGCGAAGCGGAACGTGGGGCGCGGCGTAGCGCATGTCTCCGCATCCTTCAACAATACGATCATTACGATAACGGATGTGAGCGGCGATACCTTGTGCTGGGCATCCGCGGGTTCCGTGGGATTCAAGGGCTGTCGAAAAGGATCGCCTTTCGCAGCGCAGAGGACTGCCGAGTCATGCGCGGAAAAAGCGCAAAAGCTCGGGATGAAGGAAGTGGAGATTCGGGTTAAGGGACCCGGGCCAGGCCGGGAATCGGCGATCCGTGGCCTCCAGGCCGCCGGCTTGGCGGTCAAGGCGATAGAAGACGTGACGCCGTTGCCTCACGACGGTTGCCGGCCTAGGAAGAGGCGGCGGGTGTAAAAGCGCGGGGACGATTCGGGGAATTCCGAGATGGGAAGATTGCTTGGGCCGAAGTGTCGTCTTTGTAGGCGGGAAGGGCAAAAGTTGTTTTTGAAGGGGACGCGGTGCGAGACCGACAAGTGCGGCCTCGCCAGGCGCGATTCGCCTCCCGGGATGCACGGATACCGGCGCGGCAAGATGTCGTCTTACGGCGAAGCGCTCAGGGAAAAACAGAAAACGAAGCGGTACTATGGCGTTTTGGATCGGCAGTTCCGCCGATACTTCGCGGAGGCCAGCCGCAGCAAGGGCAATACGAGCGACATGCTGCTGTCCATATTGGAGAGGCGGTTGGACAACATCGTGTTCCGAATGGGCGTGGCGTCCTCGCGGGCCGATGCCCGCCAGATGGTAGTGCACGGCCATATAAAGCTCAACGGCCGCAAGACCGACATCCCGAGCCTGCTGGTGAAAGCCGGCGATGAGATAGCGGTATCCCAGAAGGAGAAGAGCGTCAAGAGGGCACGGGCTGGCTTGGAGGTATCCCGAGGCAGGCCGGTGCCGGACTGGCTTCAGTTTGATCCAGCGACGTTGAAGGGATTGGTCAAGAACCTTCCGACCCGCGACGATGTGTCTTTGCCGGTCAACGAGCGGGTGATCGTCGAATTGCTGTCCAGATGAGAAAGATCGTCACCGTCCCGGCTGCCGCGGGGGCCGCGGCGCGCGGCAGAAGGCGGCCGGCTTGGCGAAGATCGGGAACGCACTAGCGATAGCGGAAAGGGCTTCCGATGCGGATTCGGTGGAGAGGATTCGAACTTCCGACGCGCGTTGTGCTGGAAAAGGAATCTGCTACCGATAAGTACGGGAAATTCGTGGCCGAACCGTTCGAGCGCGGCTACGGGGTGACCATAGGAAATTCCCTGCGGCGCGTGTTGCTTTCAAGCCTGGAAGGAGCCGCGGTCACGTCCATCAGGATCGAAACCACGGTCCGCGGCGAGGGCGGAAAGCCGAAGACGGCGGTTGTCAGCCATGAATTCACGGCGCTGGCCGGCGTCTACGAAGACGTCTCCGACATAGTGTTGAACGTCAAGGAGCTTCGCTTCAAGGTCCATTGCGACGAGCCGGTGACGCTGAGCCTCAGCAAGACCGGCAGGGGTGATGTCACGGGGGCGGATATCGCCAAAGACCAGCGGGTGGAACTTGTCAACCCCGAGGTCAAGCTCTGCACTCTAGTGGACGACATTACCTTCAATGCGGAACTTACCGTAAAGAAGGGGCGCGGATACAAAACGGCGGAAGAGAACATCGAGGATGGCATGCCGGAGGGCACCATACCGGTTGATTCGATTTACAGTCCTGTCCGGCGCGTCAGGTACAGGGCGGAGAATGCCAGGGTCGGGCAACGCACGGATTACGACAAGCTCGTCCTGGAGATATGGACCGACGGGACCAAGACGCCCGAGATGGCCATGGTCGAGGCCTCTACGATACTTCGCAAGCACTATAATCCGTTCGTAAA
>CALKMO010000177.1 GCA_937991785.1 uncultured bacterium
CCAGGGACGCCCTGGCCGTCGGCGACGTGAACGGTGACGGCAGAGACGACATCGTATTGCTGGGCGAGCGGTCCACTTACATCTTCCATCAGGACGAGAGGGGCGGCATATCCGATCCGGTCGTTACAGCCAACACCGTCCGGCATATACAGGGAATATTCCTTGCCGACGCCACCGGCGACGGCCGCGCGGACCTCTTTCTGCTGGCTCCCTCCGCGGAGCACGGGCTGCTGATGCGCGAACAGAAGCCCGCGGGCGGATTCTCGGCCGACGTGAGCTTCAACGTCGGCAAATACCGCGCGCTGGCGCCGGCCGGGCTGTCGGCGGGAGCGAAGGCGAGCGGGATACTGGTGATCCACCAGGTCACGGGCATGGTGAAGGCGATGGCGCTGAAGGCCGGCGCCGAGTCGAAGGGGGCGAACGCCGGGAGGCGGAGGCTCAGCCGGGTTAGGTTCTATCCGCTACTGGAATCGAAGGAGGACGGGGAACGATCGTTCGTGGCGGCGGATATTGGGGGGCGCGGAGTCCTTGATATCCTGGCGACCGATCCGGGGGGAGCCGGGATCGCCGTCTACAGGCGCGGGAAAGGCGAGAAGGGCGGCTTCGGGACGCCCCAGTACTATCCGATGCCGACGGGCGTAAGCGACATGTGCGCCGGCGACTTTGACGGGGACGCGCGGATGGAAATAGCGGTATGCTCGCCGAAGGAATCTTCGATCGGAATCGCTCGGGAAGAGGCATCCGGCCGGATCGCCTATCCTAAGCCGGTCCCGGGAATAAAGGGCAAGCCGCTGGCCGTGGCCGCCGCCGATTTTAACGGGGACGGAAAGACGGACCTGGCCTACGCCGCCGCCGACGCATCATCGCATATCGTCGGCATCATGTTGCAGAAGGACGGCGCGCTCGTCCCGGGACCGCATGTCCAGATACCGGGCATGCGGACCGACCCGGACGGCCTCGTCGCCCTCGACGCCGACGGCGACGGCAGGATGGACCTGGCGCTGTTCTCTAAGCGCGACCACATGAGGATACTGCTTCAGGACAGGAATGGCGGTTTCGCGGACCTTTCGCAGGACGAAAATTACGGCCGCGGGATTGTCAAAGACCTTTCAAAAAGCGCCTTCGGCCTGTTCATGCCGGAGGGAGGGAAGGCCCCGTATATCCTGGCAGCCTCCGCGAACTTCGCCCGCGCCATTGCGCTCAAAGATGGCAATCGCCTCGAGATACTCGACCAATTCAACGCCTCTGACGCTCAGACGGAAGCGATCGGATGCTCGATGGCGGACCTGAACGGCGACAAGATTCCGGAAGTATTGCTGGCGGACAAACGGGGCAAGAAACTGCTCGTGCTTTCACGCGATCCCCATGGCGCGTACAGGCAGACGGAAGAACACGATATCGGCGAATTCCGGTTCCGCGGCATAGAGGTCAGGGACTTTGACGGAGACGGCACCCCCGATATTGCGCTCTACGGCCAGGATCGCTTCGGCATCTTGTACGGCGGAGCCGTGGATCCGGAGTGGGAGGAGGCGGGCTTCTACGAAAGCGATGCCAGGGACGCGTACTTGATATCGGTCGCATCGGGAAGTTTGCGCGACGGGACGGCATGCGCCGTCGCAGTCGACGCCAAAAACAACGCGCTGGAGATACTTTCATTGACGCCCAAGGCCGGGGGCGAAGGAATCGCCATCGGGAAGATCGCCAGATTCAAGGTATTTGAGGCCAAGTCGTTTCGCAGAAGATCGGAGGCGCCCACGGAGAACGAGCCGCGCGAGACGATCATCGCGGATGTTACGGGCGACGGCAAGGCCGATATTGTCCTGCTCTGCCACGACAGACTTCTGGTATATCCTCAGGAATGATTAGGGGCTGCGGTGGGCGTATCCGCACATCTCCGCCCAACTCCCTACGCCTCCTTCCTCTTCTTCCCTCCTCTGCGGCGCTCTTCCGCTAAAGGCTGCGGGCTGCGGGCCTCCGCTCGGCGTCCACGCTTATCCCTCGGATCGGCGGCGCGCAAGGTTCGCAAGAATGTGCGCTCGGCGGATCGGTTCCGGCAGGCGGAAACCGGCCGAACATGACAGGACGATGCCGCAGGCCGACTCGACGTCAACCATATGGCCCGGAGATACATATACGGGTTTGGCTCCCCGGCGCGTGCGCAGTGCCGTGCCGACCGTTCTTCCGCCGACCGAAAGGGGAGACCGCGAGCCGCGCGCCACGGCAGGCTCGGCGCATTCGCCCACCAGCAGGCTCTTAGCGCACCCAACGGTCGGCTTCCCGATCCAGATCCCGACGTGACACGCGAGCCCGAAGAAGCGCGGATGGGCGAGTCCCTGGCCGTCCAGCATCAGGACGTCGAACGGAGCATCCAATTTCTCAAGAGCGGCAAGGACGGCAGGCGCCTCACGGAACGAGAGCAGCCCCGGCACATACGGGAAGGTCGCCCGGCCGACGACGACGGCCTCCCCCACCGTGGACATATCGGCGACGTCGAGTACGCACGCGGCGGCAAATATGTCGGCCCCGAATCTATCGAACGAGACGTCCGCCCCGGCAATGTACCGCGGGTGCGAGCGAATGGGCGACAGGCGCACGCGGCCGGCCAGTTCCTCCTGTATGCGCCGGGCATGCTCGATCGTCACGTCCCAATCGTGCAACGGCCTTTTATCGTACCTTTTCGTTTCAGCCGCCA
>CALKMO010000178.1 GCA_937991785.1 uncultured bacterium
ATGGCCATGGCCCTGGCTGTATCGTGCCAGACCGCCCTGGACGTCCGCCGCGGGTGGATCGAAGATCAGGACAAGCGATGGAAGAAGATGGGGATAAGCGAACAGTACCTGTACCTGCCGAGAGGATCGGTGCTCCGATACTGCTCGGCAGGCAACCATGCCTTGATGGCCGACTTCGTCTATCTCAGTTCGCTGCAATACGTGAGCAACGAATTCCGGCGCGGCGAAAAATTCGACCTCTTGAAAAAATTCTACGACGTAATTCTGGATTTGGACCCGCATTGGATATCGGCCTTGGAACAGGCCGGCACTATACTCGCCGCGGTCGAGCGCGATCCGCGCAAGCCCAGGTCGGAAGCGTTCTACCGGGAGGCGATCCGGAAGAACCTTTCCCACCCCGACGTCTGGAAGCTCCACATAGGGCTCGGTTACCTGTTCATCTTCCCCCCGGAGGATCCGGACGATGTGCCGCGGCTTTCGGCAAAGGCCGCCGAGTGCATGGAGCCGGCTCTGGAATGCCCCGGGATGCCGGAGGAGAAGCGGCATCTGTTCCGGCAGTTCATCGCCAGACTGAAGATGGAGGCAGGTACGCCGGAGAGGTTCGCGGCGGCGGCGGCGAAGCTTGCGGAGGAGGCGCGCGACCCGCGGAACCCGGATGTGTTGCGGGAGACAAGCGCCAAGGACTACCTGTACGCCGAGAGCATGTACATGGTGGATAGATGGAAAGCCTTCGTAGAAGAACAAAAGTCCAGGACCGGGCACTATCCGGAATCGCTGCCCGCGAAGGATGGCCTAGTCCCGTGCGATGCCTACGGATATCCGATCGAATACGATCCGGCGACCGGCGCAGTGGCCTCAAGGGGAGTCAAAGCGCGCGCGGCCCACGGAAAGGCCGGCCTCCTATCGAAGATTTATCTGCCGGCATTCAAAAACGTGAAGGGGAGATTCCCTTCGTCGCTGCGCGAGCTGCAGGAATTCGTTCGCGAACTATGGAAGGGCCGGACCGCGGATATCATAACCGTCCAGCAGCTCGGAAAGGATCTGGATTGCGTATCAAGCCCGCTTGGCGGAGAGTTGGATTATTCGCCCGAGACCGGCGAGATACGGCTTCCGCAGGATGTGGCGTTGGACCTCCTTTGGCGAAACTGGAAGGATGTGGCTGCCGGGAGGAATGTGCCAAAGTGGACACGCCCCTGACGGTAAAGACCGCGGTCGCCCATCTCCACTACCTGCCAGGAGGGGCGGCCCGAGCTTCCAAGTCCAGTATGAGTCGGAATGAATCGTAGTGAAGGGTTTCGGGCCCTTCCGCGGCCGTTATCCTCAGCCTGCCGGCGGAAGGGAAGGCGAGTTTCCTGGCCATCCACTCCGCGCGGTTGACGCGGATCTTCGCCAACGGGCGCCATGCGCCTTCGCCGCTTCCTTCGAGGAATTCGATTTTGACGTCCACCCCGTCGGCCTCGCCCCGGCGGATGCGCCGGGCGGCCTTCGGGTCGCTCCGCAGACAGACCATTCCATCCCCGGCGCCTCCGACGGGAACCTCGATCGTCAACGGATCTCCTGCGGCGTTGGGATGCCCGAGCATCTCCCCGCGGAGCGGTACGGCGTCGGCGGCCGCCGCGTTTTTCGGGGGCTGGGGCTTGACGAGCCTGCCCGACCCTCTTTTTGTGGGCGAGCGAAAACCGTCGTCGGTGCGGATATATGGGCCGGCGGCCTGGGAGAACACCGTCGCCGCATCCAAATGTTCGCCAAGAGTCCACCAGCCCGCGCCGTCCCTCGCCTCCAGCCAGCGGCGCGCGGCCGCCGCGCCCTCCGCCGCCGCCCGTTCGCTCTCACCGTCCTCGAACTCGATCTCGCAGAACTTTGACGTGTCGTGGAAATCGCGCACGGGGCTGAAACCGTAATCGAACGCCCCGTCCTTGTTGCAATCTATGCGGTAAAAATTCCCGCGCCAGCGGTCGCCGTGCCACGGCGGGACGGGCCGCCCGGGAAACGTTTCGCTCAGCGGCACCGCAAGCTCCACGGTGTACCCGCCGGGAACCCGCCTGCCTGCCGCGGCGGCCTTGGGAGGATTCCACGAAAGCACGGCATGCCTTTCGCCTTCCGCGCCGCGTATGACCAGCGCGTCGAAAAGGACGCCGTCCGGACTGACCTCGAACTCGAAGTATATGCGGTCATCCGCGTTCTGGCTCAAAAAGAACTCCACGCAATCCTCGCTCCATATCGGATCGTCCCGCTTTTTCAGAGACGATACTATCTCGCCGTCCTCGCACTCCCACGCCACGTACATGAACCTGTCATCGAACAGCGCCGCGGCCTTCGTGCGCAGCCCCTTCCATTCAGGCGACGGCGGTTCGGCCGGCGCCAAGTCAATCCAGACGGCATCCTTCCATGCCGCATCTCCTATGTCGCCGTCTATAATGATCGGTCCGGCGGTCCTGCGGCAGCGATATCTTGGGACGGCCGCCTGGGAACCGGGCGCTCCGCCGGTCCCTCCGGGCGATGCCTGCGCGCGGACCTGGGCGGCGGCCGCTACGGCCGGGCGCACCCGCGCCGCGAGCGTCCCGTCCGCCGACGGCGGAGGGTTGCCGCCGCAGCCGGCCGCTGCAGCGCAAGCCGCCGCGGCCGCGGCCAGGATGCCGGCGCGCCAGCGGCGCCGAATGGCGCGACAAGCCGGCTCAACGCGACTCATCAGGTTCCCCTTCCCCGCGGTTCCCGCTTCATCGCAACCGTTCACCGCGCCGACAAGTCGGGTCGCGAAGTTCCCGGCAACCCCATTCGTCGTGGCTCTTTCGCGGCCTTACTCGGGCACACCGCCGCGAGCACGGGCCCCGCGCGGTGCGCAGCAAAGCGGTTACGCCGCCCCTCCGCCTCAGCCCGTCAGTTCGAACGCGTAGCGCAGCAGCAGGAGCGCGGCGCAGACCGCCACGAACGGCCTGATCTCGCGGAACCTGCCGGATGCCGCCTTTACCGCCACGTGGGATATGAAGCCGAAGGCGATGCCGTCGGTTATCGAGACGGTGAAGGCCATCCCCATGATGCAGAGGAAGGCAGGGAGCGACTCAGTCGGATCCTCCCAGTCTATGTCGCGGATGCAGGCCATCATTGCGGCGCCTATCCCTATAAGCACCGGCGCCAGGCACGGGTAAAGCAAGGCCGTGCCGCCGCCGGGGCTGGCGAATCCCACGGGAAGCTGCGCCCGGACCGGCGCCGCTATCACGGAAAACACGGGCTGGAAGAACATCGCTGCCAGAAAAAGGAGGCCGACGCCTATCGCCGCCAGCCCGGTCCTCGCTCCGACCGTCACCCCAGCCAGGCTCTCGACGTAACTGGTGATAGTCGAGGTGCCAAGCGCGGCCCCGGCGACCGTGCCGGCGGCATCGGCCACCAAGGCTCCGCCCACCTTCCGCCCCGAATCGCCGCCCTCCAGCGATATGCCGGCGCGCCGGCATACCCCGGCCAGAGTCCCCACGGTGTCGAACATGTCGAGAAACAGGAACGTGGCCACGGCCATCAGGGCCCCCTTCGCCGCCGCGCCCGACTCGCAAAGCCCCGCGAAATCCAGCCTGAAGGCGGTCGCCGACGGATCGGGCATGGCGACGATGCGATCCGGACACTGGAGCACTCCCGTCGCCAGACCGGCGACGGCGGATGCGGCTATCGCAAGCAAGGGAGCGCCCGGTATCCTGCGGACCCAGCATATCCCGAAGGCCAGCAGCCCTATCAAGGCCGTGCCGACTATCCGCCAGGGAATCTTGCCCAGTCCGATGCCGACATACGTCCCGGGCTTGCCTATAACGATGCCGGCGTACTCGAATCCCACCATCGCTATCAGCAGGCCTATCCCAACCCCTATCGAGCTTTGCATTGCCGGAGGGATGGCGCCGAACAGCAGGCGCCTCGGATCGAGCCGCGGCAGTAAATATCCGCCGAGCGACAATGCGAGGAAGATCAGACCGGCGATCAGGTTGGCGGCCAGCGCCTGGTTCCATGTGAATCCCAGCCCGCCTGCGGCAGCCGGGGCGCACACGCACAGAGCGAAGAAGAAGTTGTGGCCCATGGCGGGGGCGAGCGCCACCGGCAGGTTGGCCAATATCCCCATCAGGAAGCACGCCAGCGCGCTAGCCAAGCATACCGCCGCCAGGACGCCGGATGAGAAAGCGGCCCTTTCCGCCGGCGGCGTACCTTCGGGCAAGGTCAGACACATCACCGCGGGCTGAACGAAGAGGATGTAGGACAGGGTGAGGAAAGCGGCCAGCGCGCCCATCGCCTCGCGCGATAACGTGCTCCCACGCGCGGAAACCATGAACGCGGCATCAAGCCGCTTCGCGAACCCGCTCCAGCCGCTTCCGTTGGACATCGCAACGTTCCTTAATCTCGGTGCATAAAGCCTGCGAACCGCTCTGTTGCAACGATGATAACCGACCGGCTCCAACAACAGCTCCTATAGCCCCAATCCTTCTACATGAATGACTTCATGATCTCGTCCAGAATTTCCTTCCGCGGCCTGGTCCTTTCCGGCGGCAGAGATGCGAGCGGCTCCTCGACTAGGTTGAGCATCCTATTCATGTCGAGGCGGTGGGGCTCGTAGTAGAGCAGGCCAGTAAGAAGCCTGCCGTCCTGCGTTGCCGCCGCGATGCGTTCCAGAGCTTTTGCGCGATCGCCGGGGTCGTATCCCTCTTCAAGGGCTTCGATCCATAAGAAGGAGCCGTCCGCGAGATGCAGCTCGCGAATCGTCTCGCCGTCGCGGATGCGGCCCGGCGCCTTAGCGGCGGCCTCGGCCGGAACGAATTCGATCCTATGGACCGGGCGAACCGCCTCCCGCAAACGCTTGTAGCTTTTCGTCGAGCCTTCATGATCGTTGAACGTAACGCACGGGCTGAGGACGTGCACCAGCGCCAACCCATTGTGGGCTATGGCCCCCTTCA
>CALKMO010000179.1 GCA_937991785.1 uncultured bacterium
GGTGTGAGACGCCATCCGCCTGCCGCCGCCGGCGGCCTGGATTTTTCGTCGTGGCATTTTTGCGTCGTGAAGTTATCATATCGAATGTCTGAGGTCGGTGTTTTCCCGGGGAAGCGGCGGGCGGGGGTTGGCGGGCCGCGCCCCTTGACTTCCCTGCGGGCGAGGCTGCGTTCCGGCGCCGCGGTGGGGAGGTTGATGCTGTCCATGGAAAAAACCACGAGTCGTTTCTCCGCAGGCGGGTTTGCGGCGATGTCGGCGGGGGCTGGGTTGCGGGCGGCGTCGCCGTCGAATGCGGTTGCGGCGATGTTGCTGGCGGTCGCCGCGGCCGGCGCGTCGTTTTTCGCGGATGCGGCGGCTAAGGAAGCGTCAGGCGGCGAGGAGACGGTCCTTCTGATCGTGCTGGACCACTCCAGCTCCATGGAAGAGGAGGTCGGCGGGAAGCATAAGATAGATATCATGTGGCGGGAGCTGGAAAAGAAGGTCGAAGAATTTCGGATGGAAAAGGGAACCACTGAAGGTTTAAAGCTGATCGTGATCCCCTTCAATCAAAAGGCCTCCGGGCCCGAGATCCTGCATGGCGGCTACGACCGAATGATGAAAGGAATCGAACTTCTAAAGTCCAAGTATCCTCCCTTCGGCAGGACAGATATAGCGGCCGCGATAGACAAGGCCAGCAGCTGGCTGTCGTCCGAGAAAGAAAGGAAGACGCCCGCCTTCCTCCAAGTGGTGGTGGTGACCGACGGAGACCAAACGGTTGCGAGGGGCGGCAGGACGCCCAAGCAACTTGTTGAAGATGCGATAAAGAACTTCGAAGAACGGCACAAAGAGTTTACGCGCGGAATCGTGCCATCCTCGCTGACCATATTGACGTGGAGCAAGATATCGTTCGACGCCGGCTCGTTTCAGGTCGTGGATCCTCAAAACGCCGCGAAGCTCGATTCGCTGACTTTAAGCCTCGACCCTCCCGACCCGGCGGCGCTCTCTGGGGATACGATAAAGCTGAAAGGGAAGATTTCCGTGTCCGGCAGCGACATGCGCGAGGTCGCCGTAAGGTTGTTCACCGACCCGGCGTCGGCCGCCGGGAAGGAGATTGCCGTCCGTTTCCCGGCCGGACAAGGAACGATATCAGAAGAGTTCGAGATCGCGGTGCCCAAGTCGGCGCTGCCTCCCGGCTGCTCCAGCTTCCGCGTCGGAGCCGAGGTGGCATCTTCGAAGGCTGTAGGCAACAAGCGGGTTTGGAACAACGCGACACGTAAGTATTCAGATCCCATAGTCCTTAAGGCCGAGCCTGCTGTGCTGGTCGTTCGGCCGGAAGGCGGCGCCTTCCTGAAACGGTTCGCGGACATGGCTGTCGGCGAGGCGCGGGAGGATGTCATCCGGCTGAAGTGGAATGCCGAGGCTGCGGCGATCGAGATCGTGCCCCGCGGGCCGGAAGATCCCGGCGTTTCGTGCGCGTTTGAGCTGCCCGGAGGAGCCAAGCTGGAGGACGGCAGGCCGCTGAAGCTGAAGGAGGTCTTCGGCGCCGGCGCGGCGGAAGGGGAGATAAAGGCGAAGGTTTCGTGCCCGAAGGGGCGCGCTCCGTCCGACCTCGCGCTGCTGCGCCTGACCTGTGGCGGGAAGACGCTCGCGCGGGTGGACGCGCGCGTCGGAGCAAAGGCCGCGAAGACCATCGAGGTCGTGCGGCCGGACGGCGGGTCGTTCGGCGGCGCGTTCGCGGCAATGGACGCCGGTGTGGAGAAGTCCGCGGAGGTGGAGCTGAGATGGAACGCCGAGGCTGAAGACGAGGAGCTGAAACTGGCCGGGCCGGAAGAGCTTCCCGTGAAGGTCCGGCTGCTCGCCCCGGGCGGGAAGGTCCTCGAACCGGGTGCGACGTTCACGCTGCGCGGAATATTCGGCGCCGGCGCCGGGTCGGGCGCGTTCAAGCTGGCCGTGTCGGGTGCCGCTGAGGTCGAAGCGAAGGGCGCGGTCCTGCTGCGTATGACATCGCCCGGGAAGGAATGGTTCCGGCTGGCGGGCGATATCGGCGTAAGAGTCGCGGGTGTTCTCATCGAACAGCTCGCCTCGAAGATATACTGCAAACCGGGCGAGGCGGGGCGCTTCGAGGTCCTGTCGGTCATCCCGAAGTCGGGGATGGAGAACCGCGCTGTGCGGGTGCGGATCGCCTCGGCGCCAGGGGGGGCGGCGCTGGCGATAGGCGGCAAGGGGCTGCCTGATGACGAGGCCTGGAAGCTGACCGGGCCGACGAAGATCGAACTGATCCTGCCGCCTAACATATCCGGGACGGGCGAGGTTCGATTGGTGTGCGCGATAGAGCCGAGAGAAGGGGTTTCGATCGAGCGGAAGGGCGGCGTTTCCGATGCGATGGAAGTGAGAGTCGCGTACGCGCCGATCCCGAGGCTCGACGCGCATATTGCGGACGAGGGCGGACGGCGGCTCGACAAGGAATCCGAATTGAGAGTGCCGGTAGGCGGCAGGCGGAAGATGCGTCTGACGTTGAACGCCGGGAAGGCCGCCGCAGGGCGCGAAGTGGCTAACCCGTTTGCAGCGGAACCGAAGATAGCCGTAGGCGGCGGGATAGCAGATATAACCGTCGAATCCGCCGATTGGAAACTTGATGGATCCGGCACCAGGACCGTGGACTTGATCGTATCGGGAGGAAACCGCGCCGGCCGCTCGGACGGACCGACCGAATTGAGATTCTCGGTCGCTACAGAAGAGGGCAAGGTAGAGGCATCCGCGTGGATCCCTGCAGTCAGGACTTACCATCGAGTACTGCCAAGGAAGGCCACGATAGATTCGGCCAGGATAAGGGCTTTCATGCCGGAGGACGTGGCAGAAGTATCGCTTTCGATGGATGATGAGGAAAAAGGCGTCAAGGTCGTGATCTCCGTCCCGCCGCACTCCAACGCCTGGCTGAAAGTCGGCGACAGGACGGTCGGGAAGGTGGCGGAAAACCTGGACGGCTCCGAGCCTTCGAGGGCGGAATTCCGCCTGACTCGCGAGGAACTCGGCATCGGAGCCGATGGGAAGGGCGTGCTGACGCTCGCGCAGGAGGTGTCGCAGGATTATCTCGACAAGCGGCTGGACCTCCAGCCGGAAGTTTCGATCGAACCGCTGGAACCGTGAGCGCTTCCGGGCAGACGTTTCTTGCGCCTTGCGCCGGGCGGGTTCCGGTCCGAGAAATACGGCGGTGAAGGCTCTCGGGAGCATTCAAGTCCGAATGGATTAGCGGGAAGAAAAGAACGGGCGATGAAGGGATGGGCCAAAAACCCGGCCGGGGAGCGCGGGAAAGCCGAAGGGCTGAAGGCGGAACAGCGACCTCTGACGCATCGGCCGTCGGGGCGCGGGAGCCGCCTATTCTTGGGGGAGAGGGCGAGATGCTAGGACGGGAGGGCACGTCGTTGCGCGCGGCGACGGCGGCGGCCGCGGCC
>CALKMO010000180.1 GCA_937991785.1 uncultured bacterium
TCGCGCATTTCCATCACGAGACCGAGTGCGTTACGGGCGGATTCGATATCGTTCACGCCCACGACTGGCTGGCTTCGCAGGCGGCCGTGTGGGTAAGTCATGCGAAGGGCCGCAAGATGATCCTCACGATGCACTCGACCGAATACGGCCGATGCGGGAACAACTTCTACGGCGGTCCCTCGGCGCGAATCAGGGACATCGAACGCCACGGAACGTACTGCGCGCACAGGGTTATAGCGGTATCGCAGGCCCTTCGGGGCGAGCTGATGTGGATGTACAACGTGCCGGACTGGAAGGTCAGGGCCATCTATAATGGAGTGAACTATCGCCGCTTCGACGGCTGGATAGACCCCTGGGGCGTCAAGCGCAACTACGGCATCGGAATGTTCGATCCAGTCGTCCTGTTCGTCGGACGCATGAGCACGCAGAAGGGACCGGACCTGCTCGTCGAAGCCATACCGGGCCTGCTCAGGCATCATCCCCACGCCAAGTTCGTCTTCGTAGGGGACGGAGATATGAGATGGCCGGTCGAGCACCGCGCGCGCCAGCTGGGGGTCGCCCACGCGACGAGGTTCCTCGGCGCCAAAGGCGGCGAGGAACTTGTCAATCTTTACAAGGCCTGCGACATAGTATGTGTACCGAGCCGTAACGAACCTTTCGGCATCGTCATACTGGAAGCCTGGTCGGCGGGAAAGCCGGTCGTAGCCACGGTGCACGGCGGACCGTCGGAGTTCGTTTGGCACGAGGTAAACGGGCTGAAGATATACGCCCACCCGCATTCCATAGGCTGGGGCGTGGGCAACATGCTGCGCGACTTGGAGTGGGCGCGGTGGATGGGACGGAACGGCCGCATCGCGGTCGAAAGGGCGTTTTCCTGGGATACCATAGCCGAGCAGACGGAGCAGGTATACATGGAATAGATTTGCCACCTTACTCCGCGCTGGCGGCAACCGAAAACATGGCAAGATAGGAGGATGCAAATGGCGGGACAAAACGGCGGCGAATGCGCGCACGCGCTCGGCCTGCACATGCACCAGCCGCCGGGCAATCTGATGCTGCTTATTGAGGCAAACGAATGGGAGGCCCGGCAGATAATTCTCGCCTATGAGCGGCCGCTGCGCTACGCGGCGCGCTTCGCAGGAAGGGCGTGGTTTCACGTGGGCTTCTCGGGCGTGTTGTTGGAACAATTAACCGATCCGGCGGTCGTCGAGCGTTACAAGCATATACTGGATATCCCGGCGATGCTGAGAGGATATCGAGACGCCGAGAACATAGAGCCCGTCGGCATGGGCTATTATCACCCTGTCTTCCCGTTGATACCGATGGATGATTGGCCGGAACAGATCAGGCGCGGACGGGAGAAGGTGCGTGAGGTCTTCGGGCGCGAGCCGAAAGGGTTCTGGCCTTCCGAGATGGCCTTCTGCATGGAGATGGTGCCTTTTCTGAAGCGCGCCGGGTACGAGTATGTCGTGGTGGACGGCGTCCACGTCAAGCCTCTGGACGGCAGCAGGAAGGACTGGTATGCGCCATACATCCTGGAATACGGGGGCGAGACGGTCGCGGCTATACCGCGGGATCGCGACCTGAGCAACGCCCAACAGAGCGGTTTGGATCCCTCATGGTTCGCAGGCGAGACGGCGCACAAGCTATCGCGCGTCCCCCGCCCGGCCCTTGTGACGACGTGGACCGACGGCGAGAATGGCGGCTGGTTCCGCCAGATGGACGAATCCGCCGGCTTCTGGGGGCGCTTCTTCGCGCCATACGTAGAGAAGGCGCTGGCCGGCGAAATGCCCCTGCGTCCGGTTTCGATAGGAGACTACCTGAGGCGCCATCCGCCGGAATGCCGGGCTGAGGCTCGCACGGGAGCATGGAACGTCGGCGCGACAGACGGGATGGATTTCAGACAATGGGCCGGGTCGGAAACGCAGAAGAAGGCCATCGAGGAGGTATGGAAGGCGAGCAGAAGATACCATGACCTGGCCTCTGCGGTCGCGAATCCGGCAGCCGCGGGGCCGGAGGGCGGTACGGGAGGTCGGGCCGGCTCTAGAGGGAAAAAGGGAGCCGGACGCAAAGGTCGCGGCGCGACGCCGGCCGCCGGAGAAGCGGGCGCCGGCAAAGCGTCCTCGGCCGGAGCGGAGGAAAGACAGCGCGCACAGGCCGAAGGGAATCTCGATGCCGCCCATGAGGAGATACTGAGAGCGGAAACGAGTTGCTACCTGTTTTGGGGCGATTCTTGGGTCCCGAAGGCTTTGGAGCATGTCCGTCGCGCCCACGCCCTGATGGATGCATGTGCCGGGGGATGAAGCCGGGCCGGCATCCGTAAAACGGCGATCGTGCGGAGTCGGTCACTCCGGTGGATGGGAGGGGGATACATGTGACCCCTTCCCGCGCTCGTAGTCGGATGCGCCCAACAGGTGCGACCCGCTGCAACCCCCGCGCGCGGACGCCAGGCACGGCACCCCGGTTCCGGTGCCGGAGAGCGGATTGAACCATATCTCGTTGCCGGTGGCCGGGTCCAGACAATATGTGTAGCCCTCCACAGAAACCACAAGCCTGTCCCCGTCCAGAAGTACCGCTACGTACCCTGTCCCTTTCGGCGCCTTCCACTGCCATAGCACTTCACCGTTCTGTCTGTCCAGGGCCACGACGCGCGAATTGAAGCCCACAAAGATGGTACTTTCGATTTTTCCATGTCCCATTGGCGTTCCCTCCCCTTCCACCCCCTCAGCCTGGTCGCATCCCCAGAACAATTCACTCCAAGATCGGGCACCGCCTCTCCCAGCCGCCTCACCATCACGTCGATACCTTCCGCAGCTCGCTCAAAAACGGCTCCTGCCCAGGCACCTCCATGAATCGCGACATGTTCCATTTCTTCGGCACACCGCCCTCGCTCTCGATCCCTATAAGACGCCTCAAATCCTGATTCCGCCTAAGCTCCCCAAGGCACGCCTCTATGCTCTGGTGGCGCAAAAATATCGTCAAAAGCAGCGCCCCC
>CALKMO010000181.1 GCA_937991785.1 uncultured bacterium
CTTCCTTGTGGTCGCCCATCAGGATATGATCGCCGGTAAGGGCCAGGACGTTCTCGATGCCAAGTCCCGCGGCGCTAAGCAGGTCCGATTGGAGCGCGAGCCTGTTGCGGTCGCGGCAGACCATCTGGAATATCGGTTCGATGCCGCGGTCCAGGAGCAGGTGGCAGGTAGCCATCGAGCCGAAGCGCATGACAGCGGTCTGTATGTCCGTCACATTGACGGCGACAACCCGCCCCTTGAGATACTCCTCGGCCTCGTGCAGCGCCGGCCCGATGTTGGTGCCCTTCGGCGGCCCTATCTCCCCCGTGACCGTGAACTTCCCGCTCGCAAGCGATTCCTGAAGCCGGCTCATCGGAAGGTTCTCCGTCCAATCGGCAACCGCTCCATTCCCGGTCCGCGACATACGCGGATCCGGATCGGGAGACGTTTTCCGCAGACTCGCCTCCTCGCGGGGACGGCGCCGTCAACCGTCCCCCCTCTCGTCTTCCCGCGAACGTCTTCCCCCCCTGCAACATCCGCCGAATATTCGAAAGCCTCTCACCGCCCTTCTTCCGCCAGTCCGCGCCGGGTCCGTCGCGTTCACGCCCTTGATGGCGACGGCCTGCCGGTCCCCGCCGGCGGAGGGAACTTTACGACCTCCAGGGATTCCCAAATCGAGCGGCGCATCCTGTCGGGGATGTCCTGCAGCGAGTGGTTGCGCGGGGGGTTAATGCGTTTGAGGTCATCCAGACGGCCAAGGGCCTTCAATCGCTGATATATGAGGTGCCAGCCGCAATCCTTCTTGGGGCTTACCTCGCACTTGCCCTTGTTCGTGCCTCCGCAAGTCCCGTTAACCAGGCTCTTCGAACACATGGTGATTGGGCATATGCCCCCGGTTACCCCGAGCAAGCAGTCCCCGCACTGGCCGCACCTCTCCGCCGACGGCCATATCCCTTGGACGCCGTTAAGGCTTATGGTGTTGAGCGCAGGAACGCATCTGACGTCAACCATCGCTGCCGCGGCCTGGACGCCTACGCCGCAAGCCGACACCACGATGGCCGAGCACCCCTTGAGTTTCCCGGCCACCCTGCCAAGCTTTACGCCCAGCAGTGCCTTATTGCAAAGGAAATCCACGAACAACCTGCCGGACACGCTCTTCCCGTTCCCGACGAGTTCCTTCTCCAAGGCATCCAGGTGTTCCGCTCCGCCAGTGCCGGCACCGAGCGGGCAGCCGTCGCAGCCGAGGAGGAAGACCTTTTCGTCGGCGGCCAGAAGCTTCAGAACCTCGTCCATGGGTTTGCGTTCGGTCATGTTCATCTCTATCGCCTCCCGGCCGGCATCTTGGCGATCCGGCACGCAAGAAAGACAAGCCCAGCACCGCAGCCGCGTCGTCACTCGGCTTGAGGCTACAGCCTCAGCCGGGGACTTATCTCGTTGCCGCGCGCATCCACCGCGTGTACGGCGCATGCCAGACACGGATCGAAGGACCTGACGATCCGCGCCAGCTCCACCGGGTTCTTCTCATTCTTTACCTTGACGCCCACGAGCGCCTGTTCGATCGCGCCCGGCCGCCCTTTCGCATCTCGCGGCGAAGCGTTCCACGTCGTTGGCACTACAAGCTGATAGCTGTCCACCAGCCTGCCTTTTACCCTGAGCCAGTGGCCAAGCGCGCCGCGGGGACCGTCTACGAGACCGGCCCCCTCGCCCTCGGCAGGCACCCGGTAATCGGCGCAGACGGGCTCGCCCGGATTCAACTGCAAGACCCAGCCGGCCATCGCATCGGCCACGACTTTTGCCTCGATCGCCCGGGCGAGGTGCCTTCCCGCCGTGGATAGAAGCGCCCCAGGTCCAGCATTCAGTTCAGACAGCGCCCAGTCAACCAACTTCTTGACCTCCGGCGGATTACCGGACAGATATGCGACGGCCACGCGGGCCGAGGGACCAACCTGGCAAACCCGATCATCGTAGCGCGGCGCCTTCATGAACGAGTAGGCATCCGGCTTGTCGGGCTGCGGTTCCGTGGATGCCTCGGCCGGCCGTCCGGCGCAGGAATCCGCAATGCGTGAGTACCTTACGTCCTCGGCCACCATGCTGCTGTCGGCAGGAACGGCCTTTCCGGTGGACATATCGGCCACTCCCGACGGCAAAAGCCGCTTGCGGACGAGGTAATTAGGCCCTCCTTCTTCAAGATCGAACACGCCCCAAGAAAGAAGCGTCGAAGGTCCTGCGCCGATCTCGAGGTAATCCGGATACGCCTTGGCCACCATCAGCACATCCGGGATGTACACGTTATCTATGAATTCACGCACCTGATCCAGTCGAGCTATAAAGGCGGCTATCTTGTCCTCAGTAGGATGCTCGGTTACCCCGCCTGCCACCGCCGTACAGTTGTGCGGCATCTTGCCGCCTACCATCGCCAGCATTTCGTGGCAAGTTCGCCTTATGCGCAGCGCCTTTACATAATGCGCTACGGCGGCCGCGCTCTGTTCCTTTTTCAGCCGGAAGTCTCCCTCGTATCGAGGCAGGAACGGGCCGAGTTCGCCGCGGGCTATAAACTCCTTTACGGCCTTTAGATCGAGGTCGTCGCCCTCGTAGTCGGACACGGCGGCTACATCCACGAAGTCCAAGGCCGAGAGGTGATAAAAATGGAGTATATGAGACTGTAGGAAGTTGGAGGATAGTATCAGGTTGCGCATTATCCTTCCGTTTTTTGGGACCTTTTCCGCTATGCCGAAGGCGGCGTCCTGCGCCAAGACGCTGGCGATCGAGTGCACGGCGGGGCAGACTCCGCATACGCGCTGCGTTATCTGCTGCGCGTCGCGCGGATCGCGCCCCCGGAGGATCATCTCGAGTCCGCGGAAAAGGACGCCTGATGATCTGGCCTCCTTCACCGCGCCGCGATCCACCACGGCCTCGATCTTCAGATGCCCCTCGATCCTGGTGACCGGGTCAATCGTTATCTTTCCCATGACGCTCCTCCGAACGGCTGCCGGGCCCCGAAAAAAGAAGGCGACGGCGGCACCTCAGCGCGTCCTTACCTTGAACCGCTCGAGCCTGATTTCATCTATCTTTTCGAACATCGGCGAGGTCTTGTCCGGGAACTCGGGCTCGACGCAC
>CALKMO010000182.1 GCA_937991785.1 uncultured bacterium
CCGGACTCCAAAGGGCAAGTTCGAGGAATCGCTGCCGAAGGTAGACCATGCCGGAGCGATCAAGGCAATGGCCGCCGCCTTGACCGACAAAGACCGCGGCGTCATGAAATCGCTGGACGAACTTTCCGTAATAGGCCACAGGGTAGTCCACGGCGGCAGCAAACTGAACGCCCCGACGATCATAGACGATAAGGCCAAGGCGACGATCCGCGAGATGTGCGCCTTGGCCCCGCTCCACAATCCGGTCAATCTGATCGGCATAGAGGCTTGCGAAAAGCTGATACCAGGCAAGCCCCAAGTGGCAGTTTTCGATACAGCGTTCCACCAGCGGATGCCTCCGCACGCCTACCTCTACGCCGTGCCCAAGGAGCTTGTGGAAAAGAGCGGGGTGAGGCGGTATGGGTTCCATGGGACGTCGCACGAGTTCGTGGCTCGGACCGCCGCGGCTCACCTGGGCAGGCGATTCTCCGAGCTTAAGCTGATCACCTGCCACCTCGGCAACGGAGTCTCGATGGCCGCCGTCATGGACGGCCGTTCGGTTGATACCAGCATGGGACTGACGCCGTTGGAAGGCCTCGTCATGGGCACGCGGTCGGGCGACATAGACCCCGGTGCGCTGCTGCATCTGGCCAGGACTGAAGGCATGTCGGCGGAGAAACTCGACGAGCTTCTCAACCGTAAATCCGGCCTGAAAGGGCTGTCCGGAATATCGCACGACATGCGAGAGCTGGAGGCTGCGGCCGAGGGCGGTAACCGCGACGCGCAGATAGCCATCCAGGTCTTTTGCTACCGGATAAAGAAGTATATAGGCGCCTACATGGCCGCCATGAACGGCGCCGATGCGATAATATTCACCGCAGGCATAGGCGAAAAAAGTCCCGTCGTGCGCGGGATGGTCTGCCACGGACTTTCCGGCCTCGGCGTGCTCATTGACGACGAAAAGAACGGCAGAACTAAGGTGTCCGCGGGTCAGGTTGCGGATATTTCCGACCCCGAATCGCGCGTGAAGGTGTTGGTGGTCGGTACCGACGAGCAGCGAATGATAGCCCGCCAGTCCGTCCAAGCCCTCGGCCAGTACGGCCTGACCCAGGCTCTCCGCAAGCGCACCGACAGGCCGATCCCCATAGGCGTTTCTGCGCACCACGTGCACCTGACGAAGGCGGACTTCGAGGCGCTCTTCGGGCAGGGCAAACAACCCACCCCGTACGCGCCGCTCAGCCAGCCCGGCCAATTCGCATGCAAGGAGCAGGTTGCGCTGGTCGGTCCGAAGGGCAAGATCGAGCGCGTCCGCATACTCGGTCCCTTCCGCAAGGAAAGCCAGGTCGAGATATCGCGCACTGAGGAATTCAAGCTCGGCATTGACGCCCCCATCCGCATGTCGGGCGACATAAAGGGATCTCCCGGCATCACGATCGAAGGTCCCGCCGGTACGGTTCGCCTTAAAGAAGGGGTAATCTGTGCGATGCGCCACATTCACATGTTGCCGGAGGACGCGCTCGAATTCGCCTTGCGAGACAAGGACATCGTGCGGGTGCGCGTCGAGGGTCCGAGGTCGCTGATATTCGGCGACGTTATGGTGCGGGTGCATCCGGAATTCAAGCTGGAGCTTCACTTGGATACGGACGAAGCCAACGCCGCTGAGATATCCCAAGGCGCCGTATGCTATCTGGATTCGATTCAGGAACGTCGCGGGCAAGGATGATTTTCACGCGAACCGTGCGGTTCCACCGGTCTTCGGCAATGTGAAGCTGCAGCGGAGTATGAACGAGGATCGAGCCGGCTCATTCCGAGCGCAACGGGTCGTCGTCCGTATTTTCGCCTTCTCCCTAATTTTTTGGTCCGGCCTCGGCCGGCGGCCGGATGGAGGGACTATTAGCGTCGGACGCATGCTTCCGCGCTTGATGTGTGCGTCTGACGGTCCTTATTAGGGCTATCCTGCTATGGCGTTCAGCAAGGCATCGAGTATCGGCGGAACTCCCGGCGGGGCCGGAGGCAGCCCGGCCGGAAGCGAGGCGGCGGCGGAGACTGCCTCGGGGAAGACGCGTACGGTGCCGCCATCGCTCCGGAAGCGGACGACGCGCGCCGACAGGCCACGTGGGCTCCAGACCGATGGGTCGGTCGGCCCGAAAAATGCCAGCGTCGGGACGCCCATGGCGGCCGCCAAGTGAGTGACGCCCGAATCGTTGCCGACGTAGACATCGCAGGAGGTCAGTATGGCGGCAAGCTCCCTCAGCGGCGGATCATAAAGGACCGGCAGTCGCTCCGTGCCGGTTGCGGTCTGAACACGACCAGAGTCGGGGGCGGCATCAAAATGGACGGTCCTGTAGGCGACGTGGACCGAGTCGTGAGTAGAGGCTCCTGCGAGCACCGCCCTTTGTACGGCATCTACGGCCCCCGCGTCGGCCGGCCCGCAAATCAGGAATGAGCGCAAATCGAACGCCGCGGCCGCCCTGGCGATCGCCGCGAACAGCTCGGGAGGGGCGCGCTTGGCCGCGCCTCCAGAGCCCGGATGGATGGCCGCAAGCCCTCCATCGGAAGCATCCGGGAATATGATTGCGAGTCGCGCCATGCCGGCCCGCAGCTCGGCGTCCCTCGCTCGCAGCGAAGGACTTTCAATCGTCGGCACCGGCGGAAAAGGAGGGAAGCGTAAACGGGCGAGCGGTCCGGGCATCCTGCCGGTCCCGGCGATCGGAGATGCGAGGCGAGAGATTTCCAGCAGCGCCCGCCAGAGATGCTCCGAGGCATGAACGGGCCGTGCCGGTTCTACGCCGCCAGCATCGCAAGCGGCGGGATGAGGCTTGGATGGATGTGCGACGATGAGACGTGCTCCGAGCGCCACGAGCCGCTCTCTGAAGGCGCCGTCCGGATCGTTGAGCCATGCGATAACAGCGTCCGCGCCTCCAACGCTTTCCTCCAGCATCGCCGGTGCCGGTCCGCTCCCGCCAAACAGCCACGCGCAGTCGCGGCCGCCGAAGTCGCGCACCTCCATGCGCCCCCAGGCGGCCTCGCCCGCGCGCAACACGGAACCGTGGGGCATCGTCGCGAAAACGTGGAGGTCCAATCTGGCGCCGGCCTCCTCATGGGCGCGTATCAGGGCATCCAGCACGGGCACGGCCAGGACCAGATCTCCAAGCGCGCCGGGACGAAAGACGGCTATCTTCGAATCGGCCATCGGACCTCCAGAGCTCCCTTCATGCACACAGAGCCCTTTGACGAAATAGCGACCGTTGACAGAATAACGGCCATTCCCTTACGCCGCAGCGGCGGAAACGCAAGGCCACATCAGGCTTATCCGGCCGAATCAGTATGCCGCATGCGTTGCCATAAATTCCGGCGGCATAGGGCCGTTCATGACGCGCTCGATATCGGCCGGCCCGAGGCGGTAAATCAGTATCGAGTAGCCGACGTTGTCGTCAGGATCCCTGGCCCGCAGAACGGCGCAGAGGCGCTGGAACCTCAGCCACCAGAAATCGTGGGCGATTGTTGTCCAATACTCGCCGCCTTTTTCCCGAACCAGTTTTTCCTGCCCGGCGATGTCGGCGAGCCTGAACCTGTCAGCCTCCCGGCGGACCTCCATCCACCGTTTCTCCTTCCACTCGGTCCACGGACCGTACATCTTGGCGTAGTATCCCGGCAGCATTGTGGCGCTTATGCAATATATGCCCGGCACAAGCGGCTCGATGGTGTAATGCTGCCTTGCTGAGCTGAAGCTCGGGAGGTCTCGCGCTTCTATGCCGTAGTAGGCAGGATCTCCGTTGCCGAAGTACGATAGAAAAATCGGTTGTCGGGACGGTCCCGGGGGATTGTTGCGGTCGAGCCATTTTTTGAGCCCGGGAAGATCCTGGCCGAGGTCCAGCGAGCCGTCCACAAGGTGCCTGTAGCCGCTCTTCGGTCCGCCTACGAACTGATTGAAATAAGCCATGTAGTGCGGATGGAACCGGAGCGTCTCTGTGGCCAACAGTAAAAGACATGCCGCCATCGCCGCCCTCATCGGGCGCGGCCCCTTGCGCAACCATGCCGCGGCTGCCCCGCACAGGATGTACATGGGGGGGTATACCGGCAGCAGGTGCCTATGGCCTATGTTCAAATTGCTCGATATCGCCGCGGCCCAATATACGAACAACAACGCCCATAGCGGAGCGGTGCGATACAGGGCACCGGTCAATCCCGGCATGTCTCGACCGGGAACGTTCGCGGCTGCTCGACAGGGATCTGAACTCCCGCCGCTATTTTCTGCATTTCCATGGCGAGTTTCCTGTGCTGGAGAAAGGCGGCCGGTCAAAACCATAGCACCGCCAGCTGCGGCCAGAACGGTGATGACCAGCGTCGGGACCGGCGTCTTGACGGCAAAACAGTAAGGGAAGAACGACCGCCACCCTGTTACGCTGTACTCGCCCCTAAGGTAGGCGCTCCGCTTTTGCGCGAACCTGTAGGTGTGCGCAGTTCCCCAGAGATACGCCTCGGGAAGGAGCTTATTGTCGCGGCAAAAGTTTATCGTGTCGCGGAACGCGTTCCCTCCTGGGGTCCAATCGCAGAATTCGAACAGCTTTTCCCAGCTCATGCGGCGCTCGAGGGGGAAATCGTCCTCGCCCTCCGCAGAAGCCTGGTATCTGAAACCGTACGCAGCCCATATCATAGTCCATGCTATCATCGCCTGCGTCGCGAAAACGCCGACAAGAAAGCCGGCCCGCCAAGGGCGCGAGCTTATCGCCCACCGGCGACCTTGGAATCGCACTTGAAGCGGCGCTCCGGAAATTATACGTACGGCGAACAATATCGCCGCCATCGGGACTAGCAGCGGCGCCGACATCTTCGCAAGACACATCAGCCCTACCGCGAGTCCTCCAGCCGCGATGGAAAGCGGCGTAACCTCGTGTATTGCCTTCCATATGAACCTGACGGCGAACAGAAAACTAAAAGCGGCTGCCATATCCGACATCACGATGCTCCCGTAGCCGAGCATCGTCGGGCAAAAGACGGCAACGGCGAGGGACAGCAAACCGCCTGCGATGCCGAACAGTTCCCGGGACCACAAGAAGATCAGCATTGCGGTCAGGCAGTTCAGGACCAGTATCGCCGCCCTGGATAGCAGTAGGATTTCGTCTGCGTCGTTGCCCGAGCCGTACAACAGCGAGGTCCCGATCCTATAGTGGTCGGCGGTCCTCCACAGTTCATTATCTCGAGAGGGGAAGTTGACGTTTCCTGCGATGAGCAAGGGGATCGCCGCGATACGTTGCGGAAGGTTACCGTTCTCGGGATGTAACCTATAATCGTCGAATAGCCAGTAGCTTAGACCTCCGGCGATATAGATGGGTTCGTCGCAGGTCGTGGATTTCTCCAGTACGCTGGAAATAGCCAGCAGCCAATGGAACGCCGCGAGCGGCAGGGCTAGCGCCAGCCCGCCGCGCCACCGAAGCATCAGAAGCGCACGCTCTGCTAAAGGTACCATCCGTAATCCATCCATGGGGCCGGAATTTATCATAAATGGCGATGTTCGCGCATCCGAAATAATTTGTTGAAGTCATACCGAGACATGGCCGTAACTGCGGTAGATGCCGGATCCGACGGGGCGATTTTCGCTTGCCGGCGGCCGCGCGAACTTGTAATAAGGTTGAGCGGCGGCCAGGTGCGATTCGGGGCGCCTATTATGGCGCCCCTTTGCATTCTATCGCGCGGCCGCAGTGCGCGCTTCCGTAAGACCTCAAGAAGGAGCGTTGCGCCGGATGGCAAGGGTGAGATGCAGGCGGTAGGGGGAATCGGGGCGGGGATGCGAATATGCCAAAGTACTCGGCTTCCAACATCAGGAACGTAGCCCTCGTAGGGCACGGCGGGTCGGGCAAGACGACGCTGCTCGAGGCTATGCTTTTCAAGGCCGGGGCGATCAAGCGGATGGGGAGTATCGCCGACAAGAACACCGTTTCAGACTTCGATCCAGAGGAAAAGGAACGGGGAATTTCCATCGAGCTGTCGCTGGCGCGCGCCGAGGTCGGCGGCAAGCTCATAAACTTCCTCGATGCCCCAGGCTACGCCGATTTCGTGGCCGGGGCTATCCAGGCTCTTTCCGCGGCCGATACGGCGATTATCACTGTCAACGCTGCGCGCGGAGTGGAAGTCATGACGCGCCATTGTTGGGACTTGGCGCGAGAGGCCGGAACAGCGCGAATCCTCGCGGTGACCAGGATGGACGCAGAGCACGCTCACTTTTTCGATATCGTAGGCGACCTGCGCAAGATATTCGGGACCGAGTGCGTCCCGTTGATACTGCCCGTCGGCCAAGGCGGAACATTTTCCGGCACGGTCAATCTGCTCGCCCCGCCGGCGCCGCCGCCGTCCGAGGTTGCGGGGAGGATAGAGGAATTCCGCGGACCGCTGGTCGAGACGATCGTTTCGAGCGACGACGGTTTGATGGAACGGTACTTGGCGGAGGAGAAGATATCTTCGGAAGAACTTAGGGCGGCGTTGGCCAAAGCTCTGCTCGCCGGGACGGTGGTGCCGATAGTAGCTGTATCCGGCGAGAAATGCATAGGGGTGGCCGAGATCCTCGACCTGATCGCCGAATGCTGCCCCGGTGCGGACGCTCGCAAGCGGAAGGTATTTTGCAAGATCGGAGAAAAAGTTGAGGAAAAGGAGATCCAGGCCGACCCCAACGGTCCCTTCTACGCGCAGGTGTTCAAAGTCAAACGCGATCCCTACGTCGGGAAGCTGTGTTTCTTTCGGGTCTATGGCGGCGCGCTGGCGACCGGCGCGCAGGCCCGTCCGGCCGGCGCTACTCGGAACGAACGGTTCGCGAACTTGTTCGCAGCTCAGGGCAAGGAACAGCTTGAGATGGCCGATATCGGTCCCGGCGACATAGCAGCCGTCGGGAAAATAGATTCGATCGGCTTGGGAGACACAATAACGACGGACGATGGGCAGTGGGAATTTAGGCGCCCGACGTTCCCGGCGCCGATGGTCAGCCTGGCCGTCGAACCTAAGAGTCGAAACGACGAAGCCAAGGTAAGCACGGCATTGAAGAACCTGGCGGAAGGCGATCCCACGTTTACGGTTACGCAAGAGCGGCAAACGAAGGAACTGGTCATACGCGGCATGGGACAGATGCATCTGGAGATAATGCTGGCCAGACTGAAAAAGTCCGGAGTAGAGGTTCTGACGCGAACGCCGAAAATACCATACCTCGAAACCGTGACCGGGACTTCCGACGTCAGGTATCGCCACAAGAAACAAACCGGCGGCGCAGGGCAGTTCGGCGAGTGCGCTATAAAGTTGGAGCCAGGGGCAAGGGGGAGCGGGTTCACGTTCGTGGATGAAATTGTTGGCGGAGCGATACCGAACCAATTCATACCAAGCGTTGAGAAGGGAATCCGGAACAAGATGGAAGAGGGCGTGCTGGCTGGCTATCCCGTGGTGGACGTGATCGTCCGCTTATACGATGGAAAGAGCCACCCGGTTGATTCGAAGGATATAGCGTTCCAGATAGCCGGGCGCGAGGCGTTCAAGGAGGCTTTTGTGAAGGCCAAGCCCGTGCTGCTGGAGCCGATCGTTAACATGGAGATAGTGGCTCCGGCGCAATACATGGGAGACATAACCGGCAACATATCCGGCAGGCGCGGCCGGGTATCCGGCATGGATGTGCTGGGCGACATGCAGGTGGTAAAAGCGCAGGTCCCGCTCGCAGAGGTCATGAATTACTCGACCGAGCTGCGCGCGCTTACCGGCGGAGAGGGCTATTTCTCTATGGAATTTTCGCACTACGAGATAGTCCCTCCGCACGTCCAGCAGAACATCGTTGCCGCGGCTAAGAAGTCGCAGGAAGAGGAAAAGGAGTGACCGTAGCCTAACCGCGCGCCGGGATCGCCGGGCCGAATGGACGCATTGAAGCATGGGTGCCCGGCGCGCAGAACCGGGACAAGGCGCGTCCGAGGATCGGGGGAACAAAGCCGTCGCGACAACGGTCGCCGGCGGCCGGACGATCGCGTAGCGCGCAAGGGATACGCCACGGTCGGCGGGCCTTCGCTCGCCTATGCTGGCGTGCAAGTGGGAGGGAATCCGTGATGAAGAAAGGGATACACCCGAAATACAAAGAGATCACCATTACTTGCGGCGGATGCGGCACAGTCGTAAAGACGAGATCCACCAGGGACAGTTACAAGGTGGATGTGTGCTCAAACTGCCATCCGTTCTATACCGGCCGCCAGAAGTACGTGGACTCCGCTGGCCGCGTCGAGCGATTCCAGAGAAAGTGGAGCGCGGCGAAGGCTAAGCGTGAGGAGGCGGAGAAGCGCGCGAAGAAAGGCGGCGAGGCGGCATCGCCCCAGGCGCCGGCGGCTTCGGCGGACAAAGCCCCGGCGGGAAACGCCGCAGGGACGAAATCCTCCGCGAGCGGCGCGACGCCGGCCGCGACCGAACCGGCCTCCGATTCCGGGACAGTCGCCTAGAAGCCTTTAAGACGGATTGCCTAGATAAAAAAGTCCGTGGGTTCGGTTGGCTGGCCGCGACTTGGACTTGGGCGTCGGCGCCGCCGGGAGGATTCCGGCGAGACAGGTCGGCGTATCCGGCCGGCCGAGATAGGTGCGGGGCATGCCGGGCGTATCGGCGGGCATTCCGCATCGCCAGGTGGGCGTCGGACGCCGTCGCGGCGCGTCCGGATTATGCGAGCTGGATGAACCGTGCCCGAGTCGCCAGACGATATCCTTTGGGGCGCCGTACGCGAGCGGCGGGAGCGCTGCCGGGAAATTGAGCGCGAAATCGCCTCAATGCGTCCGGGATCTCCGGAATATTTGGCGGCGCTTAAGGAGTTCGGGAGGCTGTCGAAACTTGCCGCAGCCTATGACGAATGCCTGCGCATCGCTGAGGAACTCAGGGAGGCGCGGAATCTGGCCGCAGGGAAAGATCCCGAGCTGAGATCGTTGGCGGCCGAAGAGATCCCGGCTCTGGAAACCGCCCTATCCGAAAAGCGGAACGCCTTGCTCAGAATGGCCGACGACGAAGAGACGGGCGCCGGCCGGAACGTTATCCTTGAGATACGCGCTGGCGTCGGCGGCGAGGAAGCCGCCTTATGGGCCAGGGATCTGTACGAAATGTATCGCAAGTATATCGAACGGAAGGGCTGGACGTGCGAGGTGCTGAGCGCGTCGGAGGCGGAACAGGGCGGATTCAAAGAAGTGATATTTATGGTCAGGGGCGAGGGCGCATACGGGCGCCTTCGTTTCGAAGGGGGAGGGCACAGGGTCCAGCGAGTCCCGAAGACCGAAACGCAGGGCCGCATCCATACCTCAATAGCCACCGTCGCGGCCATGCCTGAGGCGGAAGATGTCGAAGTGAAGATAGATCCCAAGGACCTTGAGATAAAAGCCGTGGCCGCCGGAGGGCCGGGAGGCCAGAACGTAAATAAAGTAGCCACTCAGATACAGATACTGCACATACCTACAGGCATACAGATCAGATGCATGGAGACGCGATCCCAGCAGCAGAACCGCGAAAGGGCCATGAGCCTGCTCAGGGCGAAAATATTGGAAATCGAGCGCGCGAAAAAGGAGGATGCGGAGCGCGCGGCGAGGCTCGAGCAGATAAAAAGCGGCGACAGGAGCGACCGCGTCAGGACATACAACTTTCCTCAGAACAGGGCCACAGATCACAGGCTCGAGGGCGACGAGAAGAACTACCCGCTCCAGCAGGTGCTCGACGGCGACCTCGACCCGATACTCGATCGCCTCGACGCCCAGGAACGCCTCAGGCGGATGTCGCGCTCTTCAGGGCGATAAGTATGACTTCGGTCCCCGACAAGTGGACTACGCTCGCGCTGCTTTCATGGACGACCGGATACTTCCGCAAAAAAGGAATCGAGAACCCGCGGGTGAACGCGGAGTTCCTTCTGGCGGCCGCTATGGGGTGCGAACGGATACGCCTGTATGCAGAATTCGACGCGCCGGTGCCGCAAAATGCGAGGGACAGGTTTCGCGATATGGTGCAGCGACGCGCTAATCGCGAGCCGCTCCAGTACATAATCGGGACGGCGGTCTTTCGAGGCGCGACGCTGGCGGTCGGGCCCGGCGTATTCATACCGCGGCCCGAGACTGAGGAGATGGTAGATGCGGCGTTGGAGCGCATCAGGACCGTAGAGGGAGACCGCATAGAGGCAGCGGACATAGGGACCGGTTGCGGGTGCATCGCCGCGGCGCTGTGCATGGAGGATTCTCGCATACGAGCGATCGCGACGGACATCTCCGAGACGGCCTTGGCCGTGGCGGCTCGCAATCTGGCCGCTTTAGGACTGCTGTCTCCATGGGCCGCCGGCGCCGCTGCGGCAGGCGCCGAAGGAGATGCCGAATGCGGCGCACGGAGCGGCGATATCGCTGCGGTCGCCGGCGCCGCAGCCGATAAGGCCGCAGGAGGAGAAAGCCGCTTGGCGGACGGCGCGTCAGGGGGACGGACGAGACTGGCGCGCGGCGATCTCTTCGACGCCCTGTCTGTCGCCGGACCTTTCCACCTTATAGTATCGAACCCGCCTTACATATCGCGCGAAGAGATTGTATCGCTCCAACCGGAGGTCGCCTTTCACGAGCCGCCGGAAGCCCTGTTCGCCGGAGACTGCGGGTTCGAGATCGTCGGGAAGATACTTGGGATCGCCCCGGATTTTCTCCTCCCGGGCGGATGGGTGCTGGTGGAAATCGGAGAGAAGCACGGACCCAGAGCGCTCGAAACGATGCGGTCCGCCGGGGCCTACGATATCGCCGCTCCGTGCGCCGCATTCG
>CALKMO010000183.1 GCA_937991785.1 uncultured bacterium
CGCCGGCGGGACGGCCGTGACTGCCGGCGGGGCCGTCGGGGCATCGGGCGGTTCCGCCGGTTCGGCTGGGAGCGCGGGCGGGGATTCGGACGGAGGCGGGGCGGGCGCGGGCGCAGCCAGCACGGGAGGAAGCGCGGCGTCAGGGAAGAGCGGGCTTGCGGCGCTGGCGGCCAGGTACTGGGAGCGGGCGCGGCGGCTGGAGCTGGGCGAGGCGGAATTCGCCGCGGAGAAGGCGTGGGGGGCGCTGGCGAAGAGCGCGCCGGCGAAGCCGGACAGGGCTGCGGCGGAGAAACTGCGTGATGTGTTGATCGCCTTCGAGAAGGCGCACGGCGGCACGGCATTCGTCAAGGACAGAGCGGACGAGATCGCCGCGTTCAAGATGCGCGTGGCGGCGGCACTGGAAGCTAAAGGCTATCGCGGCGAATGGGTCCGCATGTCGCCCCGCATCATTGGAGTAGACGGCAAACCGGCGAAGCTGCCGGAAAAATTCGGCAGCAACGGCGGAGCTCTGTACGACTCGAAACGCAAACTTTGCGTACTCTATGGGGCTGGGGCATACGAGTGGAGATGCAACTATATATGGACCTACGACGTTTCAAAGGATGTCTGGACGTGCATTTTGGATGACGATCAGACGGCCGACGGAAAGATGCGGCCCAAACCGCACTTTGCCGGGGGCAGCACATCGCTGGCGGCCGCCTACGATCCCGATCGGGATCTGTACTGGGTTTACGTCGAGCCGCAGTTCTGGAGGTTCGATCCGAATACAAAGATGTGGGCGCAAGGCCCAAGGTATGCCAACCCTTGCGCCGGCACCGGGCATGTCGCGTTCGGCTACTACCCTCCAGCAAAGGGTTTCGTTGTGCCGGACGGAGTGTTCAGCATCGAAACCGGCTCGCATACGGATAAGGTCAAGGGGGAAATACCCAAGTTTATATTCTACGGATGGGGTCCCGGCTCCGTAGGCTCAGGGACTTTTTCGCAGGCGCTGGGCGAGGAGGGTTACCTGGTGTTTTATACCAGCGGCAAGTCCGAAAAGAAAGAATCCGCCACATGGCTATACGACCCGTCGAAGCCCGCGTGGGAGAGGCTGGATCCGAAGGAGTCTCCGCCGCCGGGCCGATGGTGTCCTCTGTTGGTATATCACGAGACGTTGCGGGTGTGGGTTACGCTCGGCGGCCACCAGCCCGGCACGCTGGAGAAAGCCAAGGACGTCTGGGTCTACGCGCCCAGCAAGAAGACGTGGTTGCGCCTGCAAGGCAAGGATGTTCCGGGAAACGCATCCCTGATGTGGTACGACCGGGGGCGAAACGCCGTCGTGGTGCTTTGCGGGGCAGGCAGGGAGAAAGAAATTTGGGTGCTGAATATCGAGCCGATCTTCGATGGGTTCGAGACCGTGCCGCCGCCTCCCGCCGATCCGAGAGCCTCGCAGGAATCGCCGGCGAAGCCTGTCTCAGGGGCAGCGCAGGCGGCGCCGGACCCGGCAAAACTCGACGCAGCCTCCGTGCAAAAGCTCTTCAGGGGAAAGGTGGAGAAATTCGACCCCGCGACGCGCGAAGTAATTATCAGCTACGATCTCCGCACATGGGAGAAGCAGAGGGACGACTGGACCGCGACCGCGGAAGTATGGCCCGGCGGAAAGTCGCCCCGTCGCGCTTATGCGGCCAGCTTCGAGGGGGAATTCGAGTTTTCCTTTGTGGAGACGCTTGGAAAGACTTCATACTGGTGGCAGGACACCAAGGGGGGAATCGTCTGGCGTGCGGCGGGAGGCGGGGAATGGAAAGGCGCCTTCGGCGGGCTGCACCACAGCATCGACAAGCAGCATACCTTCGCCGAGGTGTCTTTCGAGGGAAGGCACGCGCGCAGCGAGCCTCCCTTCCAGAAGGGACAGAAGAAGGACGGGGAACCCATCGCGCATATGTGGCGCGCGGCCGGCGGAAAGCTGTCGTACGCGATTGACGGCAAAGAAGTGTTCAGCAGCGATCGGTTCAATGCGGCTGAAATCCGCCCCGTTATCCCCGATGCGGAGATATCGTCGGTCCGAATCCGAGGGGCGCTGCATGCCGAATGGCTGAAGGAGGCAGCGCCCCGCTAAGTGCCCGCCTTCCCACGCATCGCCGCCGCCTCCGAGATCTCGCTTAAGGGATATCGTTTCCGATTCGGGTTTTTCGCAACGGTCTTGAAGGCGCATACTTCCGGAAGGTCCGGAGCGGCCGCCCAAGGATAAATAAGGAAGCGGGAAGCGACCGGACGGCCGCCCGGGCGCGCGCCTTTTTCGGCGCGGCCGGCAGTCAGAGGCCGACCGCATGCAGAGCGTTGAGGCCGGTGGCGTCCCACGCAAACAGATCGGGGCTAAGCGGATAGCTTTCCTCGCCATAAGCCTCGATAGTTATCTGCTGAAGCCGGTCGACGAGGGATGGTTCGTCCGCGCGGACCGCTGAAAGGCTGTCGCGACCCGGGAGCCCGACGATGAGCTTTTCGGAGCCGAGCGCCGTCGCGGCGATACGATGGAAACGAGGCAGCAGGACGCGACTGGCCGTGTGCCCGTCCGGAAAACTCGCCACCAGTATCCTGCCCTTGCCCAAGGGGAGAACCGCTACACCGTCCGCGGCGCGACCGGCAAGGGCGTCGAGGTTCCGCAGCGCCAGATTCCAGAGCGAATCGAAGGTCGCCTGCCATTTCTTGAGCCACCGGTCAGGTATGTGAACAAGCCCGCCGCCGAAATCCAGGACGAGGCGGACGCGGAGATTGCCGACGAATGGCTGTACGGCTTCGCCGGCCTCCCATGGGCATTCCGATGCCTCCCTCCCAGCGATGAGCTGGGGCAGTATCAGCGGTTTCGCATCCTCGAACGCCTCCGGAATCCGAGCGCCTGGAATCTCCACCATCCGCGACA
>CALKMO010000184.1 GCA_937991785.1 uncultured bacterium
GGCGGGTTTGCGGAAGGGGCGAATCCTGGGGCCGTCAAGATAGTCCGCCGGGGGTCGGACGGCGGCGGCCGCGAGACCGTGGTCGAGGCGGATCTGGATTCCTTCGCGCGCGAGGGCAAGACGGACAGGGACGTCGCGCTGGCACCGGGCGACACGGTGATCGTCCCGTCCGAGGAGGGGATATTCGTTTTGGGCCAGGTGAAGAAACCAGGCGCGTACTCCCCCCCCGGCGGTCGCCCCCTGACCGTAACCAAGGCGATAGCCGTGGCGGGCGGGTTCGACCAGTACGCCAAGTCTTCCGCCGTGCGTGTATTCAGGCGCGAAAAGCCGGCCCAAGCAATTACTGTGGACGTGCGCCGGATAATGTCTGCTGGGGACTTGGGAACGGACATCGAACTCAAGGCGGGAGACGTAGTATTCGTTCCGGAAGGCGTCTTCTAACCTATTTGAGGATGGCGGGATGAACGAATCGCCCGGCGGTTTGCCGCCCAGGATCGGTCCCGGCGAAAAAAGCGGATTCGATCTCCGGGACTGGCTGCGCACCCTGCGCAAGCGATACCGACTGATCTTGGCGGTATGGATCGCCGCCGTGGCGGCCGGCGCCGTCTACACGATCCGGGCCAGGAAAATTTACCGGGCCTCCGGCCGCCTCGTCATATGGGGCGAGCGCGTGCGCGTATTCGCGCCGTACGCCGACCCCTTCGTTGAAGAGTGGAGGCCTTACGATTGGTGGCAGACGCAGATCAAGCTGGTCAGGGCGCGGCCGGTGATGGAACGGGCGATGAAAAAAGTCGGGCACATGCTACCCGAACTCAGGGATTTGAGAGACGGCGAAGGGGCGCTGCTCAACGCCGTGGATATCCGGGGCGAACGCGACAACAGGGTGGTCACCGTGTCATTCGAGCACCCCGATGCGGCGGTTGCGGCCGAAGTGGTCAACGCCGTCATGGAGGGATACCTGGAGGAACAGAAGAGCTGGCGCGAAAAGACCGTCGAGGGGACGGAAGACTGGCTCGCAGGCGAAATCCCGAAGGCGCGGGAGGCCGTGAGGAAAGCCGAGGAAACTCTGCGCGACTTTCAGAACAAGCACGGAATATTCTCCGCCGACCCGTCCCAGATACCGGCATGGATCGCCCTGCAAAGCATCAGCCGGCGCGAGGCGGAGCTGGTCATCGAGAAGAACAGGGCGGAGGCGGCGCTCAAGAGGTTCGAGGAAGGGCTCCGCGTCCCGCAAGGAAGTATCGCCGCGAAGGCGGCCAAGGAAGATCCGAGGCTGCTGGATAACGAACGATCCCTGCAGGAACTCCGCATGAAGAGGCTCGCGCTCTCGTCCTCTCTGGCGGAAGGACATTTCGAGCTCCGCGGACTCGACAAACAAATCGCCGTGCTGGAGGCCAGGCGCGGGGAGATACTGGCCGAACTTGCGCGCGAAATGAGGGAAGAAGCCCGCCGCATAGAACTGGAATTGGCCGACCTGAAGGAAGAAAGGGCGAAGCGGGAACGGGAGGTGGAAAGATACACGGGGCTGTTCCTGGAGAGCGAACGTTTGAAATCGGAAGTCAAGCATGCGAGGGACCGGTACGAAGAGGTCGCCACAGGACGATTCAGGAGCGGCCTCACCAGCCGGGGTCTGTTCGAACCGGCGCGGGTGGTTGAGAGGGCGGTGCCCCCCGCCGCGCCATTCAGGCCGCGTCCGGCGCAGAACATTACGATCTCGGCAATACTCGGCTTGTTCCTAGCCCTTGCTGCCGCATTCCTTGCTGAAAGGCTCGACGACTCCGTCAGGAGCGCTGAGGAATTGACGGAATATGCCGGCCTTACGGCGATCGGCATGATCCCCCATATCGGAGACGAGGACGTTCCCGGCGGCCAAAAGATGGCCGTGTCGCTTTCAAGGCCCAGATCTCAGGCGGCCGAGGCGTTCAGGATGATCCGCGCCAATCTGGATTTGGCACTGCCGGCAGGCGAGGGAGCCTTCGTATATCTGACGACCAGCGCGCTGCCCTCCGAAGGCAAAACCACCGTGGCCGGAAACCTTGCCGCGGTCGAGGCCCTGGGAGGCAAGCGCGTACTCCTCATCGACTCAGACCTCCGCCATCCATCGTCCTACGACGCCTTCGGAATCGCCGACGGCATGGGGCTCAGCCACTACCTCTCCGGCGCCGCCTCGCTCGAACAGATCGTACAATCGGGCAAGCCCGATGGGCTGGATGTGATCCCGGCGGGCACGGTTCCGCCCAACCCGGCGGAACTCGTAGGGGGCAGATCCTTCGACGATCTGATAGCATGGGCCAGGCAGCGATACCACGTCGTGTTCCTCGATTCGCCTCCCGTCCTTTCGGTCGCCGATCCGCTCGTCATAAGCCGCCTCGTTGACGGGGCGATCCTGGTCGTCCACGCCGGGCGCACCGGCTGGATGGCCGTCCGCAAGGCCAAAGAAACCCTCGAGATGGGAAAGACCAAGGTGATAGGCGCTGTCCTTAACGATTCTTCCGCAGAGATCAAGCGCTACGAGGGGAGATACGGTTACGGGTATTACAGGAACTACTACTATTACGGAGAGAGAGGGGAGAAGTCCGAGAGGCGCCGCCGCGAACGTCCGGAATCCGCCGATGCGGAATCCGGCGATCCCCGCGAACCGCAGACGTAATACATTCCGACACGAGATTCGGCTACGGCCTCAGGGAGGTTTCCGCCGTAAGATCCGTTTCGAATTCCGCTTCAGCGCGCTGCTTGAGGTGCCTTCCAAGGAAAAACGCGCCCGCCGCCAGAAGGATCACCGCGAGGACCGCAAGCACGGCCTTCGAGACGCGGGCCATCTTGCGATGCTCGATCTCTCGTTGCGCCCTCTCGACGACCTTTTCGCGGAACGACGGCGACGGAGAGATGCCATTCCAATATTGCATGAGCCTTTTGAGGTCCGCTATCCGGGTGGATTCCGCGCTGCAGTTGGCGCATGACGACAGGTGCTCGCCGACCGCCGACATCTCCTCGTCGGACAATTCCTCATCGTTGAACGCCGACAGCATGTCGCGCACGGCTTCACAAGTGAGACGTTCGGCCATGTGTTTCTCCGGATGTGCTGCATCCCCGGCAGGGACCGGCGCGCCGGATAAGCTGCCGCCATTATCCCTCGCCCCCTTCCCGTTCCGACGCGCCATCGCTTATTTTCAACAGTTCTTCTCACCGCGCGTCACCGGTTCTTTCGTTCTGGCCGCGACGCCGACGGTGGTACGGCGAGATCCCGTTGCGCAATCGGCGACGCAACTTATTGTAGCGCAGCGAGTTATTTGAAATAGCTTCTCCGAACTTCGTCCCGCATTTCGCGAACCCTTAATCCTTGACGGGCTTTGTTGCATAAAAGATGCAAGGCTTTGCCAAGCAAAAATTTATAACACAATATTGCGACAAACGCTCTCTCGTTTAAATCTTTGTCGTACATAGAATTATAGCACATATTATGCAACAAAGCCTCCTTGACGTCCAAAAACGTTTGCGCGACAAGAACCTTTTGCCGTGCTCTCCCGCCGCGCGAAAAGCGACGCCGCCGAATCTCCGCTCGGTCCGCCGGAGGTTTTCCTGACAGGCTCGAAGACTCCTGAAGCTTTCAGCGTTCCGCCCCCAGCACCTTCAGCGCCTCCCTGAGGTTTTCTCTCGCCCTCTTGACCCGCATCTTTATCGCGCTTACCGTCACGCCCAGTATCTCCGCTATCTCCTGGTAAGGCAGCCCGTGGTATTCGACCAGCACCAGCGTAGTCCGCTGATCGTCAGGGAGATGTTTTATGGCCTTTTCTATGATCGCGCTCGCCTCGTGGCGCTCGGCTTCCGTTAACGGCGCATCGCCTGCCGCGGCAAGGCGTTCGATCACCTTCGTGCCTTCCGGATCCGGACCGACGGCCTCATCCAGGCTCAATGTCCTTCGCAGTCGCCCCTTCTTGACCTCGTTGATGCATAAGTTCGCGGCGATCCTGTATAGCCATGTGCTGAACTTCGCGACGGGCTTGTACTTAGATGCATTCCTGAAGACGCGGAGGAATGTTTCCTGGGCAAGGTCTTCGGCCGCATCGCGGTCCTTGATGAAGGCGTAACAGAATGTTATGAGCGGCGCCTCGTAGCGGCGCACTAGGGTTTCGAAGGCTGCGTGCGAATCGGACGCAACGCGGGCCATAAGCGATTCGTCGGAGTCGGCGGCCGGATGTGCCGCGCCAGCCTCGCGCGTTCTCCACCCCCGCCCGCGTCCCTTCGCAGCCACTTCAGGGGGTCCTTTCCGCTGCGGCCGCAGGGCCGCCCCGTCCCGTCGAACCCGGCGGCGGAGGGACGGATCCGTTCCGCGTCGTGCCGGCCGGCATCGAACGCCGAGCCGGTCCCGATCGCCGGCTTTCCCGCCATTCCCCCGGCCTCCGGGCGGAACGCAGGACCGCGGCATAGAACTTCATTCCGCGATCGGAGTCATGACAATATAGCCGACAAGGCCTTGTCCGTCGAAGGGGAGGCGGTCGCCGGAGCCCGACTTGTCCGGTCGCGACGCGCTTAGATCGCGTTTATGCTACGGATCCCCGCGGCGGCTCCCCTGCACGGCGGGAACCGCCGGGCGGCCCGCCGGCGCCGGTTTCATATGCCGCCATGCGAGTCGTCGTCGTGCTGCACTGGATAGACCGGTCCCCAGAATTCGCCCCGGTCTCTGTCGTCCCTCCCGGGTTCGACGGAAACAGCCATTCCCCTCTCGTCGGGCCTGATGCGGACATGGTGGATCAGCGCGAGATCCCCGGCCTCAGGAAGCATCTCCGCAAACCTGCCTCGGACCTTCTCGGCTATCTCCGCGGTTCGTTTCGCCACATTCGGTTGTTCCCTGAGCACCAGAAGCATGCGGCCCAGAACCTTGGCCCCTCCCCGGCCGCCGGTCGCCCTAAGCCTAACCCTGACGTCTATCACGTCCTCCGGCTCGACGGCAACGCGCTCCAGAGCCGCCTCTATCGGCGCCAGCTCTATCACGGTGTCGCCACAAGGCTGTGAGACCATCCATATGCCGGACCGCCTGGCGCCGCGGGCCAGCGACATTGCCGCGGCGATGCCCAGAGCGGCGAGCCCAGCCCCCGCCAGCCCCAACGACGGGCGGGTCGCATAGGGTCGCAGCGTTTCCACCGCCCGATCGCACGCCTCCGGCGATGCGGCCTTCGCGACGAGGACGACGCCGCCAGCTATAAGCACGAACCACCCGAAGACCGCCAGCAACCTGACGGTACCGACCGACATCGCAGCTGCGGCCCTACGTTTTGAATTCATTCTCGATGAACCTCGTATCGTAATTGCCCCTTACGAATCGTACATGTTCGAAAACTTCCTTCAATATCGGTATCGTTGTCTTCACGCCTTCCAGTATAAATTCCTCCAGAGCCCCCCGCATCTTCTGAATGCATTCCGACCGGTCCCTGCCGTGGACGATCACCTTGGCCACGAGCGAGTCGTAATAGGGCGGGACGGCATAGCCGGAGTAGAGGTGCGAATCCACACGGACGCCCGGTCCCGACGGAGGCACGTAACGCGTTACCGGTCCGGGGCATGGCTTGAACCCAGCGTAGGGATCTTCCGCGTTGACGCGGCATTCCATGGCCCAGCCGGAGTTCAGGATATCCTTCTGGCGCCACCGGAGCCGTTCGCCGGAAGCTATCCGGAGCTGTTCTTCGACCAGATCCAGCCCCGTGACCATCTCGGTAACCGGGTGTTCGACCTGGAGTCTCGCGTTGACCTCGATGAAGTAAAACTTTTTCGCCGCCGGATCGTAGAGGAACTCGACGGTGCCGGCGTTCGTGTACTTCGCCGCCTTCATCAGCCTGACTGCGGCGGCCGCGATATCGGCGCGGGCGTGGCGGTCCAGCACCGGCGAGGGGCTTTCCTCTATCATCTTCTGGTGGCGTCTCTGGACGGTGCAGTCCCTCTCGCCGAGGTGGATTATCGAGCCGTGTTCGTCGGCGAGTATCTGAACCTCCACGTGACGCGGGCTTTCTATGTACTTTTCGATATACAGCGATCCATCGCCGAAGGCCGCGTGCGCCTCCGCCCGCGCGGCGTTCAGGTTGCTGGCGAGGCTGGCATCGTTGTGGGCGATGCGCATGCCCCGGCCCCCGCCGCCCATCGCCGCCTTTATCAGGACCGGATAGCCGATCTTGCGCGCCCAGTCGCGCGCCTCGGCGTCGGAGGCCACGGGCGCCTCCGAACCAGGCACTACCGGCACGCCGGCGGACATCGCCACCTTGCGCGCCCGGACCTTGTTGCCCATCAGTTCCATCGCCTCTACCGACGGGCCGACGAAAGTTATTTTGCACGAGCGGCATATATCGGCGAAATGGGCATCTTCCGACAGGAACCCGTAGCCCGGGTGTATGGCTTCGACGTCGGCTATCTCCGCCGCCGCGATGATGTTCTTGATGTACAAGTAGCTTTTCGCCGGATGGGGTGGGCCGATGCAGATGGTATGGTCGGCCATGCCGAGGTAAAGCGCGTCGCGGTCGGCCTGCGAATAGACGGCTACGGTCTCGATGCCGAGCCGCTTGCATGTACGCATTATGCGCAGGGCTATCTCGCCTCGGTTAGCGATCAATATGCGGGAAAACATCGTCCGATGGGTCGCCCCTCGCTCGCGCCCGGTACTTTCGACGCCTACTCTCGGTTCCTGATCGGCCGGTCCGCACTCCGCGCCTCGTTCGTGCCCGCACCCGTACGCGCGCCGTCCGGAGCGTCCTTGTGCGGTCTTATTCGCCGATGCATCCCGAACCGAAGGTCTCGGCCTATCCTGCTCATTGCGGCTCGATCAGGAACAACGGCTGCCCGTATTCGACTGGTGAGGCATCCTCAACCAGTATTTTCCTTACGGTCCCAGCAACCTCGGCCTTGATCTCGTTCATCACTTTCATGGCCTCTATTATGCACACCACCGTATCGGGCTCGACCTCGTCGCCCACCTCGACGTAAGGCGGGGAATCGGGGCTGGGTTTCCGATAGAACGTGCCGACGATAGGCGAGGTTATCTGTCGCAGGCCCGGTGGCGTTCCCCCGCCATCAGCCTTCTTATCCTCTGCCTCGGCCTTCGCCTCGACAGCCGACGCTCCGTTCCCCGTTGAAGCTGCCGAGTTCGCGCCGCTAGGCGCACCCTGCTGAACGGCAGCGGGGGCGATCGGCGCTGGGACGGCCATCACGGGGCCGAAGGAGCGCTCGCCTCTGCGCGCCTTGAACTCCATCCCCTCGTCCCGAACGGCCAGTTCGGTCAGATCGAACTGGCGCATCATCTCGATCAACTTCTGGATCTTTTCCAGGTCCATCTTCGCCCGTCCGTAACGCTGCCGGCGAGAGCTTAAAGGATCGGTCCCAACCCTCTCGGCAGGCTGCTAAGAACCTTCCGCCCTCCGTCCGTTACCAGTACGTCGTCCTCGATCCGCACTCCGCCGGCGCCTGGCAGGTAGATGCCCGGCTCGACTGTAACCACCATCCCCGCCCTCAACTCGCCCTTGGATCTTTCCCCAAGTACGGGCGATTCGTGGACCCTCAGGCCTATACCGTGGCCTGTCGAATGCCCGAAAGCCCGCCCGTAACCTCTCGAAGCTATGTACTTCCTCGCCGCCCGATCAACGGCGGAGAAAGCCATGCCCGGCCCGACCGCCTCAATCGCGCGTCGCTGGGCTTCGGCGACTATCTCGTGTATGCGGCGGAACCGATCAGGGATGCTAGCAAGGAAGAACGTCCGGGTCAAGTCGGAACGGTACCCCTCGACGCATGCGCCGAAGTCCACCAGCAGGAGGCTGTCCTCCCCAAGCTTCCTTCCGCCGGGCCTGGCGTGCGGCAGGCTTGAATTCGCGCCTTCAGCCACGATTATCGGGAACGATATGTCCTCCGCGCCGCATCGCCTAACCATCTCGTAGTGCAGATCCATGGCCATCTCGCGTTCGGTCTGCCCCGGCCGGATGCGACGGACCCACCGCTTGAACGCCCGCTCCTGGATGGCGATCGCCTTCTCTATGCGTTCGATCTCCCAAGCGCTCTTGATCTCACGCAATTTCTCCACCATGCCGTTGACCGGGACTATACGCCCCTTCCGTCTCTTCCTCGCGAGATCTTCGGACGCCGCGCGCGAAAGAGACGACGATTCGAAGCCCAGTCGTCCTATCCACAGCCTGTCAGCCAGGTTACAGGCTGCCTCCACGAGCGATTTTTTCCTGCTCACGGTCTTGCAGAGAGGCGCCGTCTTTTCGGCCTCCTCGACGTATCGGAAGTCCGTCAGGAGGAACAGGCGTCTTGTAGCTACTAGCAGCCAGCTGTCGCCGCCGGCAAAGCCCGACATGTACCTCACGTTGGCCGCATCAGAGATCAACATTCCCTCCAACCGCTTCTCGGCCATCGCCGCCCTGAGCTTTTCCACCCTTTGCGATATTTCTTCCTTCATTCCCTTGTCTCCTCCCCGATCCAGCGGCTTCCGATGCACGCGCCATCGCGACACGGAACCTTGTCACGGCCCCCGCGGCCGGCGGTTTCCGAGATCGGCGTCAGGTTCGGCGGCTCCAGGTCTCAAGCGCCGAGCGAATGACATCCTCGACTGCCCCATGGAAGCCGGCGGAACCGGAGCGCCAACGGGCGCAAGCGGCTACCTGCATCTGCGCCCGCCGCCGAGATCGCGCGCCAATAAGGCTTAAACATAAAGCTCCGCCCGCGAATCTGCGGGACCGGATCGGAACCGTTTCGAAACCGGGATGGGCGCTCAGCGCGACGTTACCGGTCGCTCGGCGGTTCGTAGCCAGCCACGCCGGGCTGACGCTATTTTCTTGCCAGCACGCGGCGATGGGAATCGTCCCGATTCCTGACGGAGCGCTTGACAGTACAACACTTTCGGTCTAATATCAAATGCGGCGGCAGTCAGGAAGCGGGCCCGTAGCTCAATTGGTTAGAGTATCGGACTGTCGATCCGAGGGTTGCGGGTTCGAGCCCCGTCGGGCCCGCCAGCGAGCAGAAGACAGGCCCCGTCATAAACGGCGGGGCCTTTTCTTTTCTAAGAAGGCCCATGATAATACCATCGCTTGGAGCGGCTGTTCTTACGGTCGTTGCGGATCGAGCAGGATGACCTCGGTCCCAGCGTATGGTCGCTCAACCGGACAAGATGCGGTCTAAAGAGGGAGGAAACCAATGGCGGAAGAAGTCGAACTGGCTCTCGACGCGAAGGCCGACCTCGGCGAGGGCGCGATATGGGATGTCGGGAGGGGCGTCCTGTACTGGGTGGATATAATGGCAGGCGCGGTCCACGTCTTCGACCCGGCATCCGGCAAGGACCGGTTCGTATCGGTAGGCGAGCCGGTCGGGACGGTGGTGCCCCGTCGAGCCGGCGGCGTCGCGGTGGCCGTCAAGCGGGGTTTCGCCGCCCTCGACCTCGATTCGGGCCGCTTCGATATGCTCGCGGTGCCGAACGCCCATCCCGCCGAAAACCGTTTCAACGACGGCAAGTGCGATCCGGCAGGGCGCTTCTGGGCCGGAACTATGGCCACGAGCGGGCCGCGCGAGGGCAGGGCGAGCCTATACTGCCTCTTCCCCGACCGCTCCGTCAAAAAAATGCTCGACGGCGTCACCACGTCGAACGGTATCGCATGGAGCCTCGACCGCAAAACCATGTACTATATAGATACCCCGACCCTGACCGTATGGGCCTTCGACTACGACGAAGAAACCGCCGCCATCTCGAACAGGCGGCCGGCCGTCTCGGCGCCGAAAGAGATGGGCTACCCCGACGGCATGACGATTGACGCCGAGGGGATGCTCTGGGTCGCATACTGGCAGGGGGCCAGGGTCGCGCGGTGGGACCCGAAGTCGGGCAGGCTGCTGCAGACCATAAGGGTCCCGGCCGATCTCGCCACCTCCTGCGCCTTCGGCGGCCCGAAACTGGACGCCCTGTACATAACCACTGCCAGGATGGGACTGAAGCCGGAAGCGCTAGCTTCGCAGTCGCACGCCGGCGGCATATTCGTCGCATATCCCGGCGCAATGGGGGTTAAGGCGTTCGAATTCGCTGGATAAGCCGCCCGGGATCGGTCGGCGGATGAACGGTAGGTCCGAGGTCGCGCTGCCGCCCTGAAGGATTGCGCTAAAAACAGGATTTCATCCGAAGGCATTTGCGGACTGGACGCGGAGGGCGGCAGGGAGTAATTCTTCCCTAGGCGGCGGGAGTCGCGCGCCAGACGGTCGGGTTGACGATGCCGAAGACATATGCGGGCATGGACAAAGCTAAGGAGGAAAGGAACGTGGCCAGATTCTCCAGGATGCAGGTCTTGAACGCGATGTACGAAAAGGGTGTGGTGCCGGTGTTCTACCACCCGGATGTCGAAGTGGTCAAAAATGTGGCGAAGGCGGTGCTCAGGGGCGGGCTTAACTTGCTCGAGTTCACAAACCGCGGCGACCTGGCCTTCTCGGTGTTCATGGAACTGGAGAAGTTCTGCGCGGCGGAACTGCCGGGCATGATAACCGGCGTAGGATCGGTCGTGGATCCGGCCACCGCCGGCCTTTACATAAACTGCGGCGCCAACTTCGTCGTCGGTCCGCTGCTGAATCCTGATGTGGCTAAGGCATGCAACAGGCGCAAGATCCCCTACTGTCCCGGCTGCGGATCGGCCAGCGAGATATCCCTGGCGGAGGAACTCGGCTGCGAGATCGTCAAGGTCTTCCCGGGCGATTCTGTCGGCGGCCCGCAGTTCGTCAAGTCCGTCAAGGCGCCCTGCCCCTGGGTCTCGATTATGCCCACCGGCGGCGTCGAGACGACCGAGGAATCGCTGCGGGCGTGGTTCCAGGCGGGGGTGGCATGCGTCGGCGTCGGCTCGAACCTGATAACGAAGGAACTCCTCAAAAAGAAGGACTACGACGGCATATCGAAGAAGGTCGAGGAGACGCTGGCGATCGTAATGAAGGTGCGCGGGGAAAAGTAAGGGAAGCTGCCGGGGCACGGAAGGAAGCTGGAATCGTCGGCGCCCGGCGCTTCAGGCGGGCGCCGGCTTGCTTTCCTCTAAGCCCAGGGCCCATGTCTTGGCACCAAGCCCCAAGCGTCGGGCACCAAGCTCAGACCCAGACCCCAAGCCTTTCAGATGCCGGGCGCATCGGCTTCAGAAGACCTCCGGGTCCTCGGCGGGAGCGGGCAGGATGGTGGGGGGGCCGGGGGGAAGCTGCAGGATGGATTCCAGGCACATCGCGGCCAGCGCCGTGCACGCTGTCCGCCCCATACCGGCGGATCGGCCGAGGGCCGGGAACGAGCCGGCGACGTTCGGCGGGGTGGATGTCTGGCCGGAGATAAGCACCGGGCCGAGCGCGTTGCCCCAAACGTTCCAATGCCTGCCGCCCCTGGCGGCCATCAACCTCGTGGCATGGAACCACAGGTCGTAGTCTACCCCCTCGCCGGGCCTGTCTCCGTCCCATGCCGGCAATGATCGCAGCATAATGTTGGCCGGCCCGACGATCGAAGGCGCGTCCGGGTCGGCGCCCGTCAGCAACCGCAGGGCGGCGCCGGCGGCGGTGCTTAGGAGCGTCCCGTCGCCTTTCCTGACGGACCCAAGCTCGCCGGAGACGGCCACGCGACCGCCGGTGTATTCCGGGTCGCGGGTGGCGCCGCCAAGGTCCTGCGCCGCATCAAGCCATGCGCGGACGCCGGCGTATGCATCGGCCGGCATCGGGAGTCCGGCGTTCCTGGCCCCGGCGATTGCGAAGGCGCACCAGTTGGTAACTACCGTGTCCGTGGCGGGTGAAGAGGTGCCGACAATGGAGGGCCAACCGGCGCCGCTTATGCGCCATTCGCCCAGGGTTTGGATGGCCGCGTGGGCGGCCTGGCGCGTGGAAGGCACCCCCCCGGTCCGCGCAGCCTCGCACAGCGCCAATGCCGCCGCGGCCTGATCGAGATTATTGCGGGAAAGTCTGCCGGCCCCGTTCTGTTGTGATATCAGGAAGTCCACCGCCCTCCTGACGTTCGCATTCCATGCGCCCGTCCGCTCGTTGTGGTTGTCCCCCAGGAACGCAAGCAGGGCGAGGGCGGTCGTCCGGACAGGCAGATCGTCCGCGCCTCCGTGCGTCCGCGAGAGGTACGAACCGTCCGGCCTTTGCGCGGAAGCCAGGAAGCGGAGGGCGGAGTCCAGCGCCTGGCGGCATTTTTTCGCCAG
>CALKMO010000185.1 GCA_937991785.1 uncultured bacterium
CCGCGGACCTTGCGGCATCCGTCCGACGAAGATATCGCAGAACGCGGCGTTTGATCCGCGGAATTTGCGGTATCCTGAAGCGCCGTTGCGCCGGCGATCCGGCGCGGCCTGGGCGTCGGCTTCGGCGTCGGCCATGCCGGCGTATGGGACAGCCGCTTGCCGGCGCGCAAACCACAATGCCGCATCCGGTCCTTGCTCGAGGAAGAAGGATCAGTGTCGGTCGGACGACATGCAGCAGAACAATGACAGGCGTCGGGTTTTCGGATTGTATCCGAGTCGGGCGAAGGATAGACTTTTTCCGAAACGGAGGCATGATTCCTCAGCCGGCGAAGGGGGCGCTTGCGACGGGCTGCATTCCTGAAATGTGCGGAGGAAGCGATCGGCGCCGGAGGTCCGCACTATGGATTCTTGCGGGAAGGCATCCCCCGATAGAGGAGGCAGGCGGGAGTTTATGGCCAAACCCAGGTTGCCCGATCCTTACCAGGGACTTTCAGGAGCCACGGCTGCTTCGATCCGCGCCGCCGTGAAGCGCGCCGAAGACCGGAGGATGGAAGAAGCCCACAAGCTGCTGCACAAGCATTTTTGCGGCTCGGCCAGGGGCGTGCGATTCTACGTCGGGGAGGACGAGCCTGCGGAAATAGCGGCGGAGATCCGCAAGCGCTTTCCCGATCATGTCGGGTCAACGATAAAGGAGGCCGAGGAGGCCGCGATCAACCGCTTCGCCGGCCCGGGCACGGGCGGAGAATGCGTGGACCTCGGGACCGACTTCGACTGGTCGCTGGAGAAAAGCCCGATCCCCGACCAGGAATTCGCCGCGAAGCTCAACAGGATGCCCTGGGTTCTTTCGATGGCGCGCGCATACTGGTATTCGGGGAAGGAGGAGCGCCACGCGGCGGCTGCCGCACGAGTCATATGGAGCTTCATAAAGCGCAACCCGCCGCCGCTCCCTTATGAGAAGCGGCACATATGGAGGCCTGATACGTGGGGACTGCTCCAGATAGCGCTCAGGATGCACGCGTGGATATGGGCGCACCACCTGCTCAGGCGCACCGGTGCCTGGAATCCCGTGTTCGTATCGAGATTGCTTGCCGCGATCGAGGCGCATGCGAACATACTTGCCTGCCACCTGAATGAGCCGTCCACGAACCACGCGACGATGGAGATGCGGAGTCTGCTGGAGGCTGGGATTTATTTTCCCGAGTTTCGGGAGGCGGCCGTCTGGCGCAAGGTGGCCGTCGGCCATCTCCGGGAGTGTCTGCGCGCACAGGTGCATCCTGACGGCGGGCAGCACGAAGGCAGTCCGGGCTACCATTGCGGCTGCATAGGGTGGTTTGCCGAGCCCATGGTACTGGCGCGCCTTAACGGCATACGGTTTCCGGCCTCTTATGTGCGGACCGTCGCGCTGATGCCCGAGTTCGCCGCCGCCGTGCGCCGGCCCGACGGAACGCTCCCGCCCGTTGGGGATACCTCGATACACAGGCCCGACGAGGCGCTGGCGTCGGCGGCCATGGCCTTCGGGAAACTCCCGGCCGGGCTCGACGGCGCGGAGCTTGCGGAAGCCGCCGGCCCGGAGACGCTCTGGACGTTCGGCGTTTCCGCCGTAAGGCGCCTGGCGCGAATGAAGCCGGCCCCTGCGGTAGGCGCCTCCCGCGCCTTCCCGAAGACTGGCGTATATGTAATGGCTTCCGACGCGGGGGCGCCCCCTGCCGCCTGGTGCATGGTCCAGTGCCGCGAAAAACCTTGGGGCGGCCACTCGCACGCCGACGCGCTAAGCTTCGAGTTCGCGGCCTTCGGGCGGACCGTGCTGGCCGATTCCGGCATATTCACCTACCGCGAATGCCCCGACCGGATCCGCTCGAAGGAGACCGCGGCGCACAACACCCTGACGCTCGACGGCGAATCCCAGGCCCGCGCGGCCGCCTCGTGGGTGTGGGAAGGCGCCCCCAAGCCCCGGAAGCTGGCGTGGCGGTCGGAAGCCGGTTTCGACTTCTTCTGCGGGGAGGAACTGAGCTGGAAGCGGCTGAAGGGCGCGCCGTTCCACCGGAGGGCCGTCGTCCTGCGGAAGGGGGCGCGGCCGTACATGCTGATAGTTGATTGGGTGCTGGGGGGAGGGGAGCACCTGGCGGAGGCCAGGTTCCATTTCGACGAAGTCGAAGTTGCCAGGCTGCCGGCCGGCGCTCGGTCGGAAGACCGGGACAAGCCCGGTGTCGCCGTCGTTTCGCTCGACGGGGCGGCCGCTGGAGTCATCCCGGACGAGATCAGCCACCGCTACGACGAAAAGCACCCGTCGCGCACGCTCGTCCTGTCCCGCCGGGCGCGGGCTCCGTTTTCGATCGTATCGCTCGCGGTGCCGATGCGGGCCGGGACCGATAGCGCCGAGGCCTCTGGACGCCTCGTAAGGATATCGGATAAGGCGGCGGTCGCCGAGGTTCGGGCGGGAGGTGCGTCCGAGGTCGTGACGGTAACCCCCAGCCGCGTCTCGATCGCGGAACGGGCCTGAGGAGGCGGAGGTGGTCAGCGTATGGAGACCCGTCTAGATAGTAAGCGGCAGGTTCGGATGACCAGGTCTGTCCCGCCCACGGCGGGAGGATGGAAGGCGGCGCGCGCGTCCGATGCGCCCGGTCCGGCCGTACGGCCCGTCGCGAGGGCTGCGGCCAAGGCCATCGCAGCGGCCTGCATCGTGCTGGCAGCATGTTCCTGCGGCCAATCGGACAAGCCTGCAAGCGGCGGAGGCGGTCCGGTAAAGGTGCTATGCTCTGTATTCCCAGTGTACGTCTTCGCCGCGAACGTTGTGGAGGGAGTGCCTGGCATCGAGCTGTCGTGCCTGCTGCCGTCCGGCCTCGGCTGTCCACACGGGCATTCGCTGAGCCCTGGGGAGATGCGGAAGATAGCCGAGGCGGACGTGTTCATAGTGCACGGTTTGGGCCTGGAGGATTTCCTGGGCGATTCGGTGAGGAAGGCGAACCCCCGGGTCAAGATTATCGTGGCCTCCGAAGGCATAAAACCGATACCTTCCTCCGCGGAAGAACATGAGGGACAGGAGGGCGAGGAACACGGCGAAAGCGCCGGCGGACATGAGCACGAATCGCACGAAGGGCACGAACACGGCGAGGAAGATCATCATCACCACCACCGCGGATCGAAGGGATGGAATCCCCATGCGTGGGTAAGCCTTTCGGCGGCGCAGGCGGAGGTCAGGAACATAGCCGAGGGGCTCGGCGCGGCGATGCCCGAACGCAGGGAGATGTTCCGGAAGAATGCCGAGGCGTACTGCGCGAAACTGGCCGCGCTGCGCGGGGAGTTCCTGAGCGCAGCGGCGTCCGCTTCGAACAGGAAGGTGGTCGCCGCGCACGATGCGTTCGCTTACTTTGCGGCAGACATAGGCCTGGATGTCGTGGCCCTTATTGAAGGCGCGCACGGGGCCGAAGACGGAAGCGTTTCGGCCGGGAGGATGATCGAGATCGTCGAGCTGATAAGGCGCGAAAAGCCTGCGGCTATATTCCATGACCCCGGCCAATCCAGGAAGGCGGCCGAAACCATAGGGAAGGAGACCGGAGTGCCCGTGTATTCCCTGGACCCGGTTGCATCGGGGAAGCCGGCGCCGGGCGCCTACGAGGAAGCGATGCGCAAAAACCTCGGGACATTGAAGGCGGCTCTGGCCTCGGGCGGAGGTTCGCGCGGCGGCTGACGCGCCTTGACAAGGGGAGGCTCTCGGTCGCTCCCGAAACGCCGCGGTAGCCGACGGGAATCGGCTTGGATATCCGGCGGAGGGCAGACGGCCGGCTCGCCAGGTCCCGAACTAGACCGAGGGCGATCCGGGCCTGCGCCGGCGCTCCGGTTTTCGGACGACACCGGCCGGCAGGACGCGGCCCCGGCATGGACGCATGAAAGGCGAAGCGCTCGTAATATTCGACAGCGTAAGCGTGACCAGGGGCGATTCCAGGATACTGGAGAACGTCAACGCCTCCGTATTCCGCGGCGGGACGACGGCGGTAATCGGCCCTAACGGCGCCGGCAAGACCACGCTGCTGCTGGCCATCCTCGGTCTGGCGAGGCATACCGGTGCGATACGTTTTGCAGGCGGGCGCCGTCCGCGGATCGGATACGTTCCGCAGCGCCTTGTCTTCGACAGGGGTGCGCCTGTGACGGCGATGGATTTCCTCGCCGCCGCGATACAGAGGTGGCCCTTGTGGCTAGGCATGCGGCGCGAGGCGCGGCGGCGCGCATCCGAGGCGCTCGAACGGGTCGGCGCCGGGCACCTCGCCCGATCGCCGATGGGCAGACTTTCAGGCGGCGAGCACCAGCGCGTGATGCTGGCGCTGGCGCTGTCCGGCAGACCTGAACTCCTCCTGCTGGACGAACCGGTCGCAGGCGTGGACATCGCCGGAGAACAGATATTCTGCGACCTCCTCGACGAGTTGAAAAAGGAATGCGATCTGACGCTCGTGCTGGTCAGCCACGACCTTTCGATGGTGACCAGCCATGCCGACCATGTGATATGCCTGAACAAGACGGTAAGGTGCCAGGGGCCGGCGCCGGAGGTGCTGACTCCTGAAAACCTGGCATCGCTCTACGGCATCCACATGGGGCTGTACAGGCACGGAGGCGGGTCCGCGAGAAGGGAAGAATCGGAGGGCCACAGCCACGATAGAGACGCTGGGTGAACTCATCGTCCGCCTGATGCCCGGAGAATGGGGGGGATTCGGCTTTTTGAAGCGGGCGGCCGTCGCGGCGGTCCTCATCGCGCCGGCATGCGCGGCGATGGGCGTAAATGTCGTCTCGTTCCGGCTGGCGTTCTTCTCCGATGCCGTAAGCCACTCCGCCTTCGCCGGCGCCGCCGTCGGCCTGCTCGCCGGCATTGACCCGCGCCTGACGGTCGCGGCCTTCGGCATATTGGTCGGAGCGGCGATAGTGTCGGCCAGGCGATGGTCGGACGCGCCCACGGATACCGCCGTCGGGGTGGCGATGGCCGGCGTCGTGGCGCTGGGCATAGCCCTGATAAGCGCGCGCGGAGGTCTGAGGAGCTCGATGCATCTGTTCCTGTACGGGGACCTGCTGACCGCCGGCGACTTCGAGATCGGGCTCGCCGCGATATTGCTGGCCGTCTCTCTGGTTTTTTCGGCCCTCGCCTACAATCGGCTGCTGATTACCAGTTTCGACAGGAATCTGGCCGTGGCGTTGGGCGTGCGGGAACGGGCATACGAGTACGCCTGCGCCTTGTTGTTGGCCGTCGTGGTATGTTTTGCGGTAATGGCGGCCGGCCTTCTGCTGGCCACTGCCATGCTGGTGGTACCGGCGGCCGCCGGCAGGAACTTCGCCAGGACGGCCGGCGGGTTCTTCTGGTGGTCGGTCGCGGCGTCCATGGTCTCCTCTGTCGCCGGCCTGCCTGCGTCTGCGGCCTGGAACACGCCTACGGGCGCCACGATCGTGCTGTTCTCGGTTGCGCTGTTCGGGGCGAGCGCTATATATGCCCGCCTGTTGAAGTAGCTTCGGAGAACCCCCCGCGATGGATATCATTACTCTGGCAGTCTTCGTCTTCGTGTATTTCGGCATGATGCTGGGGAGCATCCCCAGGCTGGCGATGGACCGCACCGGCATAGCCATGCTTGGGGCGATCGCAATGATCGCCGCCGGCCGCATGGACATCGAGGTAGCATGGAAGAGCGTAGACGTTCCCACCATCGCCCTGCTTCTGGGTCTTATGGTCATTTCGGCCCAGTTCCGCCTCGGCGGTTTCTACACGTATCTGACGCGGCGCCTGGCCGCCCTGCCGCTGTCGCCTGATTCGCTCCTGGCGTTGCTCATGGCCGCATCGGGCGTCCTTTCGGCGGTCCTGACCAACGACATCGTCTGCCTGGCGATGGCGCCGATACTGGTCGAGGGCTGCGCGCGGAGGCGTCTGAACCCGCTGCCGTTCCTGCTCGGACTTGCCTGCTCGTCCAATATCGGCTCGGCGGCCACGCTGATAGGGAACCCGCAGAACATGCTTATCGGCCAGACGCTGCGGCTTTCGTTCGGCCGCTACCTTCTCGATGCCGGCATCCCGTCCGCGCTGGGCCTTTCGGCGGCATGGTGGATAATCCGGACTCAGTTCAGGGGAAAGTGGGAAAAAGACATCGCGGCCCCGGCAGTGGCGGCCCCGAGTTTCGACATGTGGCAGAGCGGGAAGGGGCTGCTGATAATAACGGCGCTTGTGGCGGCGTTTCTCGCTGCCCCGTGGCCGCGCGAAATGCTGGCGCTGCTTGCCGCCGGCATGCTCCTTTGCAGCCGAAAGATGGCATCCCGCGAAATACTCGGCCTGGTGGATTGGCAGCTCCTGGTGCTCTTCGTAGGACTCTTCGTCGTCAACGGCGCCTTTCGCGCATCGGGCATGCTTGACTCCGCCGCCTCCTTTCTTGCGGCCGC
>CALKMO010000186.1 GCA_937991785.1 uncultured bacterium
TCCGCGCAAGAAAAAAAGTGGGGTAAAAATCGAGAAAAACGGCGTTCCTGCGTGAGGCGCTCACTATGAAGCTTTGGGGTAAAGCCTCCCCGAGTCCGCGGAAATCTCCCTATCGTCCGCAGACAGCGCAACCGGCTCCGGAAGGGTGGGTCGGTTCGGCCGCGATGCCGCGCCGTCGGACGGTACCTCCCGGCCTTCTCCGCTTGTCCATGGCATCCGCGCATTTACGGCCATGCGCCCCGTATAGGACAAGCACGGCTAACATATCCCTGCGCCGGACAAATTCCTGCAATGTGCATCGCGACATATCGGCTCCTATAGCAGGCAGAAGAGGAATCGGTTATGGGCGTGATTCCGCATCTTTTGTCTGCTTTTGGCTGCGCGTCCAAGGCTTCGCCTCGGTGCGCGTTAAGGAAAAAGTTTCAAAGTTCGGGACGGTAGCGCAATCCGGCGATGCTTGCTGGGCGGAGGATTCACCCATTGCGCGGTGGGCGTGTGGATGCTCATTTTCCAGCGCGAAGGATCGGTGTTCTGAAATAGCTCCGCGCGCCCAAGCATGGCCTTGCGCACGGAGGGGCGAGGGAGGTATGTTAATGAAGCGATGGGTGGTGATCTGTTGGAGAGATACTCGGCCGCCGGCTCGGCCGAATACGTCGGTGGGATGCTCAGCTACTCGGAGCGCGCCTTCGAATCTTTGGCGAGGGCGTCGCTGCGCAGGGTGCCTGGCATATTGCCGGCGGGGCGCGGCGGGACGCGGCATTCCGGCGGAGACGTTACCGAGTGGGGCAACCTCTACGTTCACTGTTCCGGCCTTTCGGAACGGACGGTGGCTTTCGAGGTGGAGATTGCGGTGGATGGACAGGGACGGATCGTCGAGGCCGCGGAACGGGCCAGAAGAAAACTCGCGCAGGATGTCTACCGGTTCACGGGGAAGCGATGCATCGTGGACATCAGGGTGGTGGACGTCTTGGCGTGATGACAGCCGCGCGACGGGGTCGTATCGAAGGCGCGCTGCGGCGGGGCGGCGGTGCCGGAGGGACCTAATGAACGCGAATTGCCGCGGGGGGGCGGACGTGACGGATGAGGGACGCGAAACGATCGGGCGCGTGGAGATATCGGACAGGGTATTCTCCGAGATCGCCTGCCGCGAAGCGGGGACAGTGTCGGGGGTGGTTGGGCTTCGGGGCTCTTTCGTTGAGGCGTTGACCGGCAAGGCCAAGGGAATACAGGTTGACAGGACCGGGCGCGACGTATCCCTGGAACTGAGGCTTTGCGTGGAGTACGGCGTCAACATCCCGGCGTTGGCCGCGAAGGTGCGCGAGCGAGTGGCCGGCGCAATCAGGCAGATGACCGGTATGCGCGTGAGGGCGGTCAACATCCACGTGGATTCCATCGTCGAAGCCGGCTCGGGCGGCGGCGAGAAGGGAGAGACCAAGGGCAGCGGGGAGTGAGGGGGGCGAGTTCTCTTCTGCGGTCCATGTTGAGTTCGGTTTGAGGAGATTAGGTTGAGCGGCATGGCTAAGGATAGGAAGAAAATCCGCTGGACGGAACACTACGAGCGGACGATGGAGATATTGACGGAGCGCGGATTGCTCTTGGTCGTCGGCGGAGATCGCCCGAATCCCATGACCATCGGATGGGGAGCGGTCGGCTCTATATGGGGAAAACCGTTGTGGATCGTATTGGTTCGGCCGTCGAGGTATACCTACGGCCTCATCGAGAAGACCGGCGATTTTACCGTGAACGTGCCGGGCCGCGGCCTGGAGCGCGCCTGCGCGGTTTGCGGGTCGGCTTCCGGGAGGGATGTGGATAAGTTCGCCGAGTGCGGGCTGACGGCCGGGAAATCCGCCGGCGTGGTTTCCGCTTTCATAGAGCAGTGTCCGATACACTATGAATGCAAGGCGGTTCACGCGAACGACATTTTGCCGAACAGACTTGCGCCCGAGATAGCCGGCGCGTTTTACGGATCGGGCGATTACCACAGGGTTTACTTCGGCGAAATACTCGGCGCCTACGCCGACGCGGGCCGGTTGGGTGAACTGTAAGGCGGCCGAGACCTTTCGGCGACGCCCGTTATCCGTTCCCGCTCATCCCCGCCGGCATCCGGTTCCCTTCGCTTCCGCGATGCGGCCTCGACCTTCACCGTGCGGGCTGTTCGATCCGCGCGAGCCTTTCCCGCGCCGCAGCGAAGGCCGGGTTTATGTTGAGCGCCTCGCGGTAGCGGCCGGCAGCCTCCGCGCGTCTTCCCAGCGCTTCCAGCGCTATGCCCTCAGCGAAATGCGCCTCCGGCAATCTTGGGTCGAGCCGCTTGGCCTCGGCGCAATGCGGCAGCGCTTCGGCCGGTCTGCCGGATCCGACAAGGGCTATCGCGGTATTGACGCGGGCGGCGATATCTTCCGGGCATATACGCATGATGGATTCATAAAGTTCCGCCGCTTCGGCAGCCCTTCCCGACATCGCCATCAAGGTGGCCAAGCCCGACAATGATGGAACGTGATTCGGATTTATGTTGAGCGCCCTTCGGTAGGTCTGCTCCGCCTCGGCAGCCCTGCCCAGCTCCATGAGCGCGGAGCCCATGTTCGCCAGCGCCGCGACGTTGCGGGGATTGTCATTTATTATGCGCATGTAGCATTCCGCTGCTTCCTCGCGCCTCCCCATAGCGGCCAGAGCGTTCCCTAGGTTGTTCCATGCCTCCTCCATGTCTGGCTTAAGACGGATGGCCTGCCTGTGCGCCGCCTCCGCCTCGGCGAAGCGGCCGGCCGCCGCTAGCGCCACCCCAAGGTCGGTGTGGGCGCGCGGGTTCATAGGGCGCTTGCGCGCGGTGTCGCCCCATATCGCCAGGGCGCTTTCGTAGTCGGCGTTTCGAGCATACGTCGCCGATCCGAGAGCGGCCACGGCGGCGGCGAGCATCGACCACGCCGCAAATGCGGCCGCTTCCCGGTGCCCCGATCCTGCGCATGCTGGCGTCGGCGGCTGCTCCGTAGCTGAAGGCCGCGCCGATAGGCCGTCCGGCGCCGAGCGGACCATAGATACGGTCGCTGGCGGTCCTGCCGGCTCGGCTCCGGGCAGCGATACGGAACCGGCGAAAGAAATCGAGTCGGGCGGACCGCTGCGCCGCGCCGTAATCCGGAGCCGCTGAGCCGCGAGCCGGTCTACGCGGGCAGCTGCCCGCCAGATTCCGGCCGCCGCAAGTACACAAAGCGCAGACAGAGGGAGATACGTGCGATATTCGGCCATCACTTCGGTCGGTATCGGCAAAAGCGACGACGGGGACAGAGTCGCGAAGAACCACACCCCGGCGAACCCGGCGGCCGGCGCCGTCCGCAGCGCCCACACCGTAGCGGCCGACAGTACCAGCAGCGAGGCCCCCCAAGGAAACCACTCGGCGAACGTGAGGACAGCAGGAGCTCCGGCCCCCCATGGGCCGTAGTCGAATACCAGTGGGCTCGGCCAGACCGCCAGCCGAAGGTACCAAGCGATCGCCCTGCTTTGAGTCATCAAATGTTCCGGGAGCGATACTATGCCGTACGCCGGGCCTATGGTGCTCGAGTGGAATCCGTTCATGGCCAGTTCGAAGGCTATTAGCGCCCACGATGCCGCGAGTCCCGCGTACATCGCCGGCCGGCGGCGCAGCGCCGCGCCGAACGACCCGCTGAAGAATACCATGTCGTATAAAAGCGCCATGAGCGGCACGGTGGCCGCGATCTCTTTCGTGCCGGCGCCCAGCCAGCAGGATGCGACCGCTGCCGCCCCCCACAGGCGCGATGCGCCGCGGCGCGTCTCGGCTCCGCTCGGTTCCGCGCTTCCCGCGCCCGATCCGTTCCCGACGCCGCGCCCCGTGGCGCTTGCGTCCTCGCCGCCTGTGTCGGCGTCTCGTCCGTTGCGGTAGCTCGGCGCGCTGCAGGCGATTCGCTCCTCCCGGCCTGGTGGGCCGGCGGCCGCCCGCGCGACGCAATAGATTGCGGTTAGATAGAAGAGGCCGGCGAGCGACTCGGCGCGCTGGATTATGTACGTCACGCAGGATGTGTGCAGCGGGTGGAGCGCCCAGAGCGCCGCCGCGGCCGCGGATATCGGGATCGAATCCGCCCCAAAAGTCGGGCGCAGCCTATCGGTCTCTAGCGTCCTTCTTGACAGGCCGAAAAGTACGACCGCGGCCAGAGCGTGCACGGAAACGTTGAAGATGCGGTACGGGAGGACGTCCAGGCCGCCAATTGCGTAACACAGTGCCAGCGAAGCGTTAAGTATTGGCCGCCCCTCGACGGTCGTCCCGCTCGGCGGCGTCAGCACCTCATCCGGACGCCACGGCCGGCGGATGGTCGGGTTGTTTACGATCGAGGGAATGTCGTCGCGGAGGAATGGCGCCCGGAAAACGTTCGAGTAGGCGGCAAAGACGGCTCCGGCGATCGGCAGAGCCCATACCGCGGCTCTTCGGCGGGAACATCCGGCCGCTCCGATGTTCCCGCGTATAATCTCCGTCCCGCTCATCGGTTCTCCGTACCGGATTTACCGGCGCCGCAAGACGGTTATCCTAAAGCGCAGAGGCTGCGCGGTCGCCGTTCCGCCGGCGGCCGCCCGCGCGGTCACTCGCCGCGCGCCTCCGGCGGGGACTGGGCCATTAACATGGCGTGCTTGGCGGCTTCGGCGAGTTCCTGGTTTTCGGATTGCATCAGTTCGGCCGCCGCCTTGAGCGCCGAAGCGCGCCTGGCTTCATCCAACGAATGGTACATTTCGCCTAGCGCCTCGATGGCAGCGGCCCGCAGTCGGGTCTCGCCGGCGGAGCATACAGACAGCAAGGCGTCGGCGCCCTTTGGCGATTTGAGTTCGGCCAGGGCGCGTATAGCTGCCGTCCCGGACTTCGGGTCGGAGGCCATCTTGCACAACGCATCAATGTATCTGGCGCCGCCCGTCTGGATGTACAGCGCCGTCAGCGCATCCGCCGCGATCTCCGGGAACTCCGCCGCCGCCTCGAGCGCCTCCCGCGATTCCTCGCACTTGAACGCCGCCAGCGCCCTCGCAGCCTTTTTCCTCACTCGCAGCCTCAGTTCCGCTTCCAGCAGCGCCTTGGTGTCTTCGGTCCCCGGCTCGACTTTCGGTCCTTCCGTCAAAAGGGCCTCCTTCAGGTACGGCATCGCCTTCGGATCGCCCAGACGCGCTAGCAAGGCGGCAGAATCCAGATTGAGTATGGCGTGGGGGTCGTGGACGAGCATGGGGCCGAGCAGCGAAACTATGCCGCTCTCCTTCATCTCTACCAGCAGCTTGGATATGTAGCCGACTACGGCGATCCGTTTCATTCCCTTGTAATTGCGGTAGGCGGCAAAGGCGGCGGCGAGGAGGGGTTTGCGGGCCGGGTCGCCGATTTTTTTCAGTATGCTGGCTGCCTTCTCGGCGAGCTCGGCCGTCTCGCGTCTATGGTACAGTATAGCCGCAAGGAACTCTGCGGCCGCCGCGCCCCCTCTGGTCTCCATGTCTGCCAGCGCCTTTTCCTTTTCCTCCGCGAGCTCGGCCGCCCGACCGCCTATATCGTCCAAGTCGTCTCCGGAATTGAATGCGAGCGCCCACGAGTCGTAGGCGGGGGCGTAATCGGTAGAGCAGGCTTCGCCGAGGAAAGCGAGGAAATCGTAGAACAAAGCCTTTCGGCGTTCCGTCTCGGCCTCTTCCTTTTTCCCGGCCTGCTTGAGGATCTTCCACATCCCGGCGTGCAGGTGGGGAGAACGCGGGTTGAGCCTCAGCGCCTTGGAGCAACTTTCGACAGCCTCCTTCGTCTTCCCAGTGTCGAACTGCGCCTCGGCCAACGCCATCCAGATTCCCGGATCCTCCGGCGCTCCGGAGACCGCCTCCTCCAGTGTCTTTATCGCTTCTTCGTGCAGGCCCAGATGCCGCTGAACATCCGCAAGTTCTTTCAGCGGGTGTGAGGGCTCTGTCGAGGCGGACGCGGCGCGCCGGAGCAGCTCGGCGGCCTTCCGCAGCCGCTCCTCTTTCCACTTCGCCGGGCTGATTCCCTCCGGCATCCTCACGCGCACCAGCTCCCCCAGCTTCCGCCGGACCGAAGGGCCATCCACGGCGACGGCGCGCAGGAAAAGTCCTTTTTCCATCAGGAGATCGGGGTTGTCCGGGATAAGCCGCAGGCCCTCATCCAGCAGCGCCTCGGCATCCTCGTACCGCGCCAGGCTGAACAGCAGCCGGGAAAGTTCCCTGCGGATGGGGACGCTCTTCGGGTTGTTTTTGAGCGCCTTGGCCAGCAGCTTTTCCGCTTCGTCGTGCGCAAAGTCCTCCATCAACGCCCGCGCCCTGGCGACTACTGCCGCCGGCCTGGCGCCGCCTTCCTCTTCGTCGCCATCGTCCGCATCGCCGCACAAACCCCGGATGCCGGCTGCGAGGGCGCAGCAGAGGCCGGCCGCCGCGAGCGCAAGCGTCGCCGGGAAGCCCGCGGGGGACCGACCGCAGGCTCCGCGCCCCCGCGCATGGACGTCGCGGGCGATCGCGGACGGCCAGTCGCTAAACGGCGCCCCCGGAGCGGAGGCGTCAGCCTCTCCCGGCCAGTTCCCTGACGGCGAGCCTGGCGGCTTCGATGGCATCCGGGATTCCCTCCGGTTTCTTCCCGCCGGCCTGGGCGAGTTCTGGTCTTCCGCCCCCCCCGCCCCCTATCGCGCCGGCCGTCCGCTTGACTATATCTCCGGCCTTTATGCCTGATTTGACGCACGCCGGAGAGCAGTATGCCAGGATGTTGGCCTTGCTTCCATCGCGCCCCGCGAGGATTATGACGCCCTCGCCCAATCCCGGCTTCAACGAGTTGAGCGCGGCCTTGAGGTCGTCGGCGGAAGCGTCGCCGAGGTCCAATGCGAGCACCCTGACGCCGTTTTCGTCCCGGACCTCGGATATCCTGTCCGCGACCCGCGCCCTAGCCGCCGCCGCCCTGGCCTTGGCCATCTCCTTGGCGATCTTGTCACGCTCGGCCAATATAGCTGCGATCCTGTCCGGTATCTCCTCGCGGCGCGCCCTGAGCATCTCCTGAAGCCTAGCCAGGATATCCTCGGACGCGCGTCCTTCGGCCACCGCCCTGATCCCGGTGGCGGCCTCTATGCGCCTGACGCCCGCCGCTATGGCTTCCTCGGACAGTATCCTGAAATAGCCTATCTGGCCGGTGTTGCTCACGTGCGTACCGCCGCAAAGCTCGCGGCTCGGCCCAGCGCTTATCATTCGCACCGTCGAACCGTATTTTTCGCCGAAGAGAGCCATTGCGCCTTCGCGCCTGGCATCATCGAGCGTGGTCAGCTTTGCGGTCACCGGTTCGCAGGCGCATATCAGTTCGTTCACTCGCGCCTCGACGGCTCTGAGCTGTTCGGGGGCGAGCGCGGAGCGGGAGGCAAAGTCCAGACGAAGCCTTTCCGGGTCAACCAGCGAGCCGGACTGGACGGCGTCCTGGCCGAGCGTTTCCCTCAAGGCCAAGTGCAACAGGTGAGTAGCCGTGTGGTTGCGCTGGGTGGCCTGCCTGAGCGTGGCGTTTACGCGCAGCTCGGCCTCGTCCCCGCTCTTCAGTCCGCCCTCCAGCACCCGCACCTTGTGTGCCACGTATTCGCCGGCCTTTCTGACGTCGAGCACTTCGGCGCGCCCGGCCCGCGTCTCGACCGAGCCTCGATCGGCCACCTGCCCGCCGCTCTCGGCGTAGAACGGAGTCCTGTCTAACACGGCGATGCCTTCGCCGCCGGCCGGTATTGAGTCCGTCGGCTTGCCGTACAGAAAAAGGGCGCGGACGGCGGCGCGAATGGGCGAGAGATCATACTTCGCCGAGTCGTCGGTCGGCGGGACACCGGCGCCATTCAGGAAGGCGATAGCCTCGTCATCCAGCCCCGGCGCCTCCTCTCCGGTCCTGCCGGCGGCGCGGGACCGGCGCCTTGCGCCTTCCATAAGCTGCTCGTAAGCATTCGTATCCACCTTGAGCCCCCGCTCGGCGGCCATAAGCGCCGTCAGGTCTATGGGGAAACCGTAAGTATCGTATAGTCTGAAGGCGTCCTCGCCCGAAATGGTTCCGGTCCGGCGCGCGGCTGCGGCGGCCTCTTCGAACAGCGAAAGTCCCCTGTCCAGCGTCCGCCCGAAATTTTCCTCCTCCTCTAGCAGCACCGCGGCCACCCGGTCGGCGGCCTTCGGCAGTTCCGGGAAATACCCGCCCATCCGTTCCGCCACCACAGGCGCCAACCGGCTGAAGAAACCCGTCTTGGCGCCGAGCTTCTGCCGTCCGTATCGGACCGCACGGCGCAGGATACGCCTCAGCACGTATCCCCGCCCCTCGTTGCTCGGCATGGCCCCGTCGGACAGGGCGAACGTCAGTGTGCGGATGTGGTCTCCGATCACGCGGTAGGCCGTGTCGCGCCCGCCTTCGTCCTCGGCGCCGACCTTGCCGCCGTACGGCGGAGCGCCGGTTTCCTTCCGGATGGCTTCGAATATAGGAGCGAACAGGTCGGTGTCGTAGTTGGAGGACTTGCCGGCCAGTATCGAGGCCAGGCGCTCCAGTCCCATTCCGGTATCAACATGCCTGGCCCTGAGCTTGCGCAGGCTGCCGTCGGGCTCCCGGTTGAACTGGATGAACACCAGGTTCCATATCTCTATCACGTCTTTGTCGCCGGCGTTCACTAGGCGCGAGGCGTCACGCCCGCCGACGCGGTCGTAATGTATCTCTGAACACGGACCGCACGGGCCGGCCTCTCCCATCTCCCAGAAGTTGTCTTTCATGCCTCCCGGGATCACTCTGGAAGCCGGCAGGAAGCGCAACCAAAGTTCCCGTGCCTCGACGTCGGGCTCCAATCCCACGCCCGGGACGCCTTCGAAGTAGGTGGCGTACAACCGGTCCTTTGGTATCCGGTAGACTTCCGTGAGCAGTTCCCATGCCCAGGCTATAGCCTCATCCTTGAAATAGTCCCCGAACGACCAGTTGCCGAGCATCTCGAAAAACGTGTGGTGGTAGGTGTCCTTGCCGACATCTTCAAGATCGTTGTGCTTGCCTCCTGCGCGGATGCACTTCTGGCTGTTGGCCGCCCGCCTCAGCCTTCCGAAATCGCTCGCAGGATCCGCCAGCCCCAGGAATATCTCCTTGAACTGGTTCATCCCCGCGTTAGTGAAAAGCAGCGTCGGGTCGTCTTTCGGGACGACCGGCGACGATGGGACGTGCTTGTGCCCCCGCTCCTCGAAGAATCTTATGAATCCGGATCGTACTTCGTCTGGCGACATCGGCATCTTGTCTTTCTCCTCGCGCTTCGCGTGAACTAGAAACCCATGCCGGTCGGTTGCAGCCCGCTTGTTGCTCCGTCCTTGCCGGAAACCGGAGCGGCAAAGATCGGCATACTCGATCTGACCGGCGGACCGGGGGGGCCGCTGCGCAGCGAGAAATGGACTGCCGGCCGGAACGGAATGTGCGGTCGGACGCTACCGGCCCGCCATCCTTGGCTTTGGAGGATTTCCCTACCTTCCGCCGCTTCCTCCGCCCGACTTGCCCCCGGCGGCGCCTATCAGCTCGTAGCTCATCTCTACCGTCCCTTCCACCCTGGCCACCTGCTCCTCACCTACTATTGGCGTCATAGCCACCTCGGACCTGACCACCGCCTTTCTGTACCCGCCCAGGAATTCCCCGGCTTCCCTATCGAACGAGGCCGTCCCTTCCGTATCTATCGTCATGGTCTTGACAGCGAACTTCGACATTTGCCGCGCCAAGGCGGGGGGAATCTCCGCTTCCACATCTTTCGCTTCGAGCCGGCAATGGGATTTTATCTCCATCGCGTCGGTTCGGATAGAAGTCGCGGAAGGGCTGGCGACTTTGTTTTCGGCGCTCTCGTTCGGAGCCGGCCGATCGGGGGCTGTCTTCGGTTTGAGCTCGTAGCGCATAGTTGCGCCCATCGGGGCCTTCAGACGGAAACGTTCAAGATTGGAGATCTCCACTCTTTCTTCCCAGCTCTCCCCTTCGGCCACTGCCTTCTCAGGCAACAGCGCCGGGAAGAACGCCGAACTGGCCGACTCGAACCACCTCGCCGCCACCGGGTCTCCTTCGATTTTCAGCTTGCGTCCGCGGGCATCCAGGACGACATTTACCTCGCCTCCGCGGAATCCTAGCATGCGCATGAGCCGCTCCGCATTGCCTGGGCCGGCGCCCTTGGAAGTATCGAGCGCGACCTTGCCGTCTATCTCGACGAACACGTCGGTCCCGTCCGTCCTGAGCGTTGCCCTCCTGTTGTCTTCGGTCTGGAAAGCAGCGGATCCTTTGAATGCACCTACGGACACCAGGCACGGGAACCTGCCGCCTTCTTCGGGATCGCCCGGCGTCAACCGCATCTCGAATGTGACGTCCCTGCTTTGTGGCGGCGACTCGATCGTCTGCATGCCGCATGTCAGGACTTGGGACGAGGTTGAGCGTACCCGCACCCGGTAGACCAGCGGGCGATCCTTGCGGAAGGAGAAGCGCAGCGTAGCGGACTCGCCCCCGTCGCACCAGGCAATGGACATGTGCCAACCTGCGGCCGCCACGACGAAAACGGCCGCCGCAATCGCCCCGGTCGCGGGATATCCCCGCCGCCTGCGGTATACTCCCGGCCGCTCCTCTTTTCCCGTACGCCGCTCCCGATATCGCATCTCGGCCGGATTCCTCCGACTCTTTCTCCCTTGCGCGCCGATCCCAACGAGCCGCTCTCTGCGGCCGCTGAGGGGCCGGTAAAAAGGTTAAGTCCGCGGAAGATCATACCCTTTTTTGAGGGGAGGCAAGAAGAAACGCGCGGACGGCAAGGGGAAAGGCGCGCCCGCGTTTTCGTGGCCATGCCTTCCCCCTCCAGCCCGAATGTGGATGCTCAATTCTACGCCCAATCGCCGCCTTCCGGCATGTAACGTCCCGCCCATACGATTGTGCAACCATTCCTTGTGTCTATAAGATGCGGTCAACACTATAAGTAGGCAGACATGGTAGTTGCGTACCGGTCTCCTTCATGTGTTTAAGGCAGCGGCTTTGTTGGGGCATCTGCTAACGCATTTCAAGGGAGCCGATATTTTGGAAATACCGTCATATTTCTGGGAACTTTCCGTATCGGTAAGCAACCTACCTTTTGGAGAGCCGCCGATGCGCACGACGGAGCTGATGATAGAGGCCATAAGGCTTTACCGGCAGGAGAACGCCGAGCGCTACTTGGAGGAATTCTGGCGGCTGGTGGAACGGCGGAGGGCCGATCTCCTCAACCAGGCCTTCGCACTGCTGGGGAACATCGAGGACGCGGAGGATGTCGTGCAGGAGACTCTGCGCGTGACTTTTTCCAGACTGGACAGCCTGCGCGACCTGACGGCCCTGACCCGGTGGATGCGCGCCGTGAACCGCAAGATAGCGCTTTATGTGCTGCGGAAGAGGCGGCAGGAGCGGAAGGCGACGAAGCGGCTGGAGGCGCTGTGCAGGGGGGAGGCGGGGAGCGCAGGCGAGGCGGCGGAGACGGAGGAGGCGGACGTTCGCGGGTTGGTGATGCTGGCGGTGGATGCGCTCCCGGATCCGCTCAGGGAGCTGGTCACGCTCAGGTATCTTGAAGGGTTGTCCTACGAGAAGATATCGGAACGGCTCGGCGTGCCGCTGGGAACGGTAAAGAGCCGCATGTTCAGGGCCGACAAGCTGTTGCAGGGGCGGCTGAGAAGGATCCTGCGGAGAGCCGAAGGAGACGCCGCGGCGGCGGGGGAGCTCGGATCGCCGCCGGCAGCGGGAACCGTCTGCGGAGGGCCCGGCCTGACGGACGGCAACGCGGCGCCGATCAAGGGTCCACAGCGGGAAGGAGAGGGCCATGAACCTTCAGATTGAGGAGTGTTCGCAGGCCGGGGTGCTGATGAGGGCCTACATCGAGGACCGCCTGGCGGACGACGAGCGCGCGGCGATGGAACAGCATTTGGAGAGTTGTGCGCCATGCCGCGAGAGGCTTCAGCGCCAGACCGCTTACGTAAGGCTGATGGAGGACGTTTACCATGGACGCCGCGTGCCTCATCGTTTCATGGTTCCGGAAGCAGGGATGATTCGCGAAACCAGGTTCGCCGGGCTGGCCGAGGCGGCGGCCGCGGCGGTGGAGGCCGGGGAGGGAGACGAAAAAATACTCTCGGATCTGGAGGATGAACGGCCGCCCGAACCTCCACCCCTGGAACCGGATGGGAACGACACCTGGCAGGAGCGCCTTGGTGCGGCCCCCTGGTGGATCATATCCGGCGTATTCCACGGGCTCCTGCTGCTACTGCTGGGACTGCTGAGCATGGTCGTGATGCGGGACGCCTCGCAGGAGACGGTGATAACCACCGACTTGGCGAAGGTCAGGCCGCCCGAATTCGACGAAAAGAAACCGCGGGATGTCTTCCGCAACCTCGTCCCGACGCCGACGGAAACGCCTTCCGAGGTCGAGCATCCGCTCGTACCGCACGAGAAAGTAGAGGACGTTTCGCACAACGAGACCGAGGACGATATGGATTCGCGTACGGCGAGGGGCGATCCCAACGCGATCTCGGATCTCCCGCTGGGAGGGCTTGGGACCAGCGCCGCGATAGGCCTTGGCGGCGGCGGCGCCGGCTGCTATGGGCAGAGGAGCGGCGGCGGCAAGAAGCGGGCGCTCGTGGCGGGGGGCGGAGGAAAGGCCACGGAATCCGCCGTCGAGGCGGCCCTCAGGTGGTTGGCCAGGCACCAGGAAAAGGACGGTTCCTGGGACACCGATAAGTACCTGGACAACAAGGCGGTCCGCTGGGGCGGTTCGCCGGCCCTGTTCGCGAAGTACGACCCCGGCATCACCGGGCTGGCGGCCCTCGCCTTCCTCGGCGCCGGCCATTCGCTCAAGGCAGGCCAGTACCGAAAGAACGTCCAGAAGGCGATAGCGTGGCTTATATCCCAGCAAGGGCCGGACGGCGATTTCACCGCAAAGGTCAGGCCGTGCAGCGAGATGGTGACTTACTACTGCCACTGCATAGCGACGCTGGCGTGCGCCGAAGCGCTGGCGATGAACGGCGGCCGCGATTGGATGGACACCAGCGAAGGAGGGAACGGCGCGGGGTTGCGCGAGGCGGTGGCGAAGGGCGTCGAGCTGATACTGAAATGGCAGGCGGCCAACCCCTCCGGCGGCTGGACTTACTACTCGCCCTTCGTGGTTACTGACGCGACGGTCAGCGGCTGGGCGGTAATGGCGCTCAAATCCGCCAAGCTGGCCGGCATCCATGTCCCGCTGGACAGCTTCGCGAAGGCGAGCGATGCCGTGCTCAAGTGCACCGTCATCGAGAAAGACAAGGGATCTTACGGAATGGCGCACACAGGCTACCTGCGTCCCAACAACCACATGTTCAACAGCAGAGGTTACGCGATCACCGCGGCGGCGGCGGTCATACAGCAGTTCACCGGCGCCGACAGGGAGAAGGCCGGCATAGACGCCGCGGTGGAATTCATAACGCAGCCGGAGTCCCTGCCGGCTTACATCTTCAAGCCCCAGGACGCCAACACGGACCACCAGAACTACTACTACTGGTACTACGGGGCGCTGGCCTGCTTCCAGGCCGGCGGGGAGCCGTGGAAAAGGTGGAACGATAAGATGAAAGAGGCCCTGGTGCCGAACCAGCGCAAGGGCGGACCGCTCGACGGTTCTCCGCAGGACGTGGACGGCTCGTGGGACCCCGACGACGTGTGGGGCGCATGGGGCGGGCGCGTGTACTCGACCGCGCTCGGCGCTCTGTGCCTCGAGGTTTACTACCGCTACCTGCCGATCTACCGCTGACCTTTTCGGGGCGTCACTGACGCTTCGGCAGGACCGTCAGGAACGCCAGTATCAGGAACGCCGTGCCGACGCACATCCCGGCCGCAATCCATGTTCCGGCCCATTGGCCGAGCGGGCCGGTAGTCAGCGGCAGAGGCTTAGGCGGTTCGACGGCCGATGGAGCCTGCGGGCCGGGGGTTTTTGAGGCCGTAGCGGAGGATGCCGGCGCAGCGCCGGGGCCGGCCTTGCCCCCGCCTTCCGATTTCCCGGTAGGCCGCTTCCCCGCTGCCGTGGCGGCGGGAGCGATCCTCCTGAACTTGAGCAGCCACTCGTAGAACTGCGGGTTGGAGTAATACCTGGTCCATACATCGTGGCCGGCGCCCTCGACGACGGTGAGCAGCGCCTTCGGTTCGCTCTCCTGCAGCGCCTGCCACATCCGCCTGGCGCCTTCGGTGTAGGCTCCGTCGCTTCCTCCCGTTATGATAAGGACCGGAACATGCGATAGTTTTTCTTTTGCCAGGTCCGGCTGGACTGCGGTTCCCGATATGGGCGCTAGCGCCGCGAAGCGGTCCGGGGCCTCTAGGGCGATATGCCAGGTTCCCGTGCCGCCCATGCTGAGGCCTGTGCAGTAGACCCTGTCGCCGTCCGCGCCGAAGTCCTCGATCGCCTTGTCCAGGATCGCCAGCGTAGCCTTCCTTATGGGCGGATGTTCCCACCTGGCTCCGGGGGGAAGCTGCGGCGATATTCCCACGAACGGATACCGCTCGCGGAACTTGGCGTCGTCGCGGAGGGCCGGCGCCGGGCCGTGCACGTATATTCCCTGCAGGTCGGTCCCGCATTCGCCGACGCCGTGGAGAAACAGCATAACGGGCGGCTTTTCCTTCGGATCCTTTCCGAAATTCAGGGGCAGGTAGACGAGATACGGCAGCCTTACGGTCTGGCCCTGGACCAGTACCTCCGCCCACATCTTGTGGTGGCCGGGCTCGCGCGGGAGCGGCTCGCTCCGATTGACGATTTTCGGAGGCGGTATGGGAGGGGGCTTTATTGCCGAGAGCCGCGAGCCCGGTATGGGCCGCTCCTCCTTCCCGTCGGGGAGGCGCCAGCCGACGGCCAGGTTGTCGTTGCCGCCGCCCTCCTTGTGCAGCGCCTCGATATAGTATGCCTTCCCGGCCTCCAGCCGGATCGGCTTCGACTGCTGCCCGGGTTCCTTGATCCATTCCCTGGGTCCTGTCCAGCCAGCCACCTCGGCTATCTTCGTTTTGCCCTCGGGCTTGTCGTCCGTCGAGAGCCAGAGTTCGGAGTTATCGTCGCCCGATATCCAGAACACGTACTCTCCCGTCGCGGGCGGATGGATGTACCCGCGGACGCGGGTGCCGTAGTTGTCGCCCCTGTCCACGGGGATCTCGAACGTCGCCAGCTCCACGCTTTCGGAGGGCGATGCGGGAAAAGCCGGGCATCCCGTGAGTTCCCTTACCGAAGTGCCGCCTATGTTGTCCCAGAACTCGCAAAGGATCCTACCGGGTATGGTTCCGGGGACATGGGCCGGCGGCGTCGTTCCCTCCCCGGCCGACGGACCTGCCGCCGCAGCCAGGAGCGCTGCCGCTGCCGCCGCGGCGAGGCGGGAGGCGCTCGGAAAGGTACCGGCGGCCGTCAGATCGGTACCGACGGGTCGCGTCCGCATGTCTGAGCGCCTCGCCTCCCTCATCGCCCCCCCTCCCGTGCCGGCGCATCGCCGGAAGCACCGCTCCCTGCGTCCGCGGACCGAGCGTATTTCAGAAACCACCGGTAAAACTCAGCCTCGCCATAGTAAAGGCGGCACACATGGTGCCCCTCGCCGGGGACGACGGTCAGGATCGGCGGCGGAGAGGAACCTTCGAGCGCTTTCGCCATTGCCAGCGATCCCTCCGTATAAGGGCCGTCGTTCTCGCCGACGATTATCCATACGGGAATATGCGAGAGGCTCCGCCGCGCCAGATCGGGCTCCAACGACTTGGCCGATATCGGAGCTATGGCCGCGAACAGATCGGGCGCGGCCAGCGCCAGGGACCAGGTCCCTATGCCGCCCATGCTGAAGCCGGTGCAGTATATCCTCCCGGGGTCGGCGCTGGATTCCGCCGCGGCCCACTCCAGCAGCACCAGCGCCGCGGCCGTCATCGGCGGATGTTCCCACCTGGCGTCGGGAGGGCACTGGGGAAACAAACCGACGAAGGGGAACCAGCTGCGCAATTCCCCGCCCTTCTCGAGCGCCGGGACCGGCCCGTGGACGCGCAGCCCCTGCAGGTCCGTGCCTCGCTCGCCCATGCCGTGGAGGAAAAGGAGAAGGGGAGGTCTCCGTGAACCGCGGCCGCCGGCGCCGCCGGGCTGAAACATCAGGAACGGCAGGGACAGCTTTTTGCCGTCCGCCTCGATGGCAGCCTCCGCGGCGCGGAATCCGGGCAAGGCCGACGGGCGCGGCGATATGTTCAGGATCCTGACGCGGGGCTTCATTCGCCGGTCCCTCCGCCGTCCTTCATGCGATCTTCCCTCGCCTCCGCGGCTTATTTATCCAGACCGTGCCCCCTGCCGCGGGCCGGGCGCAGGGGGCGCTTTCGACCCTTTCCGGGAGATCTCCTGTACTTCAAAAACCATTGGTAGAATCCTGGATCCGGATAGTGGCGCGCCCATACGCCGTGGCCTTCGCCGGGATGGACGGTGAACGTCACCTTCGGGTTGCCCTCGAAGGCCTTCGCCATCTGCCGCGCGCCTTCGGTGTATCCCCCGTCGGCGCCGCCGGTTATGATCCAGATCGCGAGATGGGCAAGCCGTTCCTTCGCGATTTCCGGTTTGACGGCGTACCCCGATATGGGCGCGATGGCGGCGAAGCGCGCCGGCGCCTCGATCGCCATATGCCAGGTCCCGGTGCCTCCCATGCTGAGTCCGGTGCAGTATATCCTGTCCGGATCGGCGCCGAAGTCCTGGATGACCTGGTCGAGCAGAGCCAGCACGGCCTTTTTCACGGGGTCCTGTTCCCAGCGAAGACCGCCCGCGCACTGCGGGCAGAAAGCGATAAAGGGAAACTTCTCCCTGAAAGCCTGGTTCCTGGCCAGCTCCGGCGCCGGGCCGTGCACGTAGATTCCCTGCAGATCCGTCCCGCATTCTCCGACCCCATGCAGGAACATCAGCAGCGGCGGCCTTCCGTCCGGCGGTCCTCCCGGGGCGCGACCCGGGGGGGTGTATCCTATAGGGAGATAGATCAGGTATGGCACCTCTATGATGCGGCCTCTGACCTCGATCTTGGCCGCAAGCTTATGCTCGCCGGGTTTGGTCGGCACGGGCTCCGTCCTGGATATCACCCTGGGCGGGGGGACGGGCGGGGCTTTCATCCCCATCAGGCGCGACAGCGGTATGGGCCGCTCCTCCTTGCCGTCGGGCATTCGCCAGCCCACGGCCAGATGATCGTCGCCGCCCCCCTCCTTGTGCAGCGCCTCGATATAGTATGCCTTCCCGCCCTCCAGCCGGATCGGCTTCGACTGCTGCCCGGGCTCCTTGCTCCACTCCCTGGGGCCGGTCCAGCCCTGGACGGACGCGATTTTCGCCTTCCGTTCGGGATTGTCGGCCGGGCCAAGGTAGAGTTCCGAGGCGTCGTCGCTTGCGATCCAGAACACGTAGTCCCCCGTCGCCGGCGGCAGGAGCAGGG